>CAKTRT010000005.1 GCA_934597535.1 uncultured Oscillospiraceae bacterium
CATCTCGTCCAGCCGATCAATGCGGCGGAGGACGGCTGCGTTGCGCTCGAGGGGAAGACCTTCAAGGCGCTCGAGGGATGGGGCGGCCAGTTCGACTTTGCCGCCTTTACGCGCGGCGAGGATATGCTCAGCGCCACCATCTGCAGCATGGCGACCGTTGCGCTCAATACTGCCAAGAGCTATTACGAGGAAAAGCACGACAAGACCTCGTTCGTCAAGAGTATCCTCTCCGATAATATTCTCCTCAGCGACATTTACGTCCGCGCCAAGGAGCTGCATGTCGAAGCTGAACTGAACCGCGGCGTGTTTGTGATCCGCCGCCTTGACGACAAGGCCGACGCCATCCCCGTCGAAACGATCCAGAACATCTTCCCGGACCGGCAGACGAGCTTTGTCCTCGCCATGGGCGAGGAGGATATCGTCCTTGTGCAGCAGCTGGGCAACAATATCGAGATGCCGGATCTGGAAAAGACCGCTGCGCTCATCGAAGAGACGCTGCGTGTGAACGGCGAGAGCACCGTCGTCGTCGGCATCGGCACCGTGGCGACGCACCTGCGCGATCTCGCGAAGGCCTATAAGGAAGCGCAGATGGCCATTGAGGTCGGCAAGGTCTTTGACACGGAAAAATACGTCATCAGCTATGAAAATCTCGGTATCGGCCGCCTGATCTACCAGCTGCCCACCACGCTGTGCGAGATGTTCCTGCAGGAGGTCTTCAAGAAGAACCCGATCGATGCGCTCGACAAGGAGACGCTCTTCACGATCAACAAGTTCTTCGAGAACAACCTGATCCTCTCTGAAACGGCACGCAAGCTGTTTGTGCACCGCAACACGCTCGTCTACCGTCTGGAGAAGATCAAGAAGCTCACGGGACTCGACCTGCGCGAGTTCGACGATGCCATCACCTTCAAGGTCGCGCTCATGGTCAAGAAATATCTTGCCTCTCGCGGCATCGATGCATAACGCAGACAGGAGCTGCCGGCGGGAGCCGTCCAGAGCGGACGGCTCCCGTTTTTTGATAAAAAATCAAAAGTTTACATAATTATCTGTTGCCAAGGCGGGGCTGCCGCGCTATAATAAAATCAAGAATTATGCGGGATCGGGTCAGAGCCTGCCGAAAACGAGGGACAAAGCATGATACGGCTGAGCGACGTGGTAAAGGAATATGACAGCGGGACGAAGGCGCTGCGGGGCATCTCGCTGCGCATCGAGGATGGGGAGTTCGTCTTTCTTGTCGGTCCCAGCGGCAGCGGAAAATCGACTATCATCAAGCTGCTCACCGGCGAGATCACGCCCACCGAGGGGCAGATCGCTGTCAACGGCTTCAGCCTGACGAACATTGCCGAGCGGCAGATCCCGCTGCTGCGCCGCACAGTCGGCGTCATCTTTCAGGATTTCCGCCTGATCGAGAAGAAGACGGTTTACGAGAATCTGAGCTTTGCCATGCGCGCCGTAGGCGCATCGCCGCGCGAGATCAAAAAGCGCATCCCCTATGTGCTCGAGCTTGTCGGCCTTGAGGAAAAGACCGACCGCTATCCCAACGAGATCTCCGGCGGCGAGCAGCAGCGCGTGGCCATTGCCCGCGCGCTGATCAACAACCCCAGTACCATCATCGCCGACGAGCCGACCGGCAACCTCGACCCTGCCCGCTCGCTGGAGATCATGCGCCTGCTCGAACGCATCAACCAGCTGGGCACGACGATGGTCGTCGTCACGCACGAGAAGGATCTGGTCGATCAGTTCAAAAAGCGCGTCGTCATGCTCGATCAGGGGCGCATCATCGGCGACGGCATCGGCTACAACGCGAGGTAGGACAATGCGGAAACACGATTTTACTTACTTTTTTGGCGAAGGCGTGCGCAACATGTTCTCGCACGGCTTTATGTCGTTCGCGGCGGTGGGGATCACGGTGGCGTGCCTTGTGGTCATGGGCACGTTCACGCTGGTGGCCTACAATGCGCAGGTGCAGCTGCAAAAGCTCGAGAGCGACTATGAGATCCTCGCCTTTGTGGATGAGGAATGCGACGAGGCGCAGACCGCCGCCGTCGGCCGTGCCATTGAAAAGCGCCCCAACGTGAAGAGCTGCCGCTTTATCACCAAGGAAGAGGCCATGGCGGCGTATGAAAAAAAATACGAGGGCGACGAGCTGTTCCAGAACCTCGATCCCGAGATTCTGCGCGACCGCTACGCCGTGTTTGTCAGCGATCTGAGCATCGCCGGGCAGACCGCACAGGATATCAAGGACAATGTCGAGGGCGTGGCCAAGGTACGCGTGGATGAGGACATCTCCGGCGGGCTTATCACGCTGCGCAATGTTGCGGGCGTGGTGTGCATCGCGCTCATTGCGATCCTGCTGCTCGTGTCTGTCTTCATCATTTCCAACACCATCAAGCTCACCACCTTTGACCGGCGCGATGAGATCGCCATTATGAAAATGGTCGGCGCGACGAACGGCTTTATCCGCTGGCCATTCGTGTATGAGGGCTTTATGATCGGACTTCTCAGCGCGGTGCTGGCGTTCGGGCTGCAGTGGCTGCTGTATGCTTCGGTGGCGCAGAGTCTTGAGATGTCCGACCGCCTGCAGCTTTTCGAGATCGTGGATTTCGCCGCCATCTGGCAGCCGGTGGCGCTGATTTTTGCGGGCGCGGGTATCCTGATCGGCGTGGGCGGCAGCCTGACGGCTATCCGCAAGTTCCTGCGCGTATGAGGGTGGGCGGCATGAAGAAAAAGCTTTTGCGCGCGGCGCTCGCGCTTGCCTGTGTGTTTGCGCTCACTATGAGCGCCTCCGCGCCCCTTTCGCTGATGCAGCCGGCCTCCGCCGTCACGCAGGCGGATATCGACCAGCTGCAGGATGAGCTCAACGGCATGAGCGCGGAAAAGGAGCAGCTGGAAAAGGAACTCAAGTCGCTTCAGAACGACAAGAGCGCCGCCGTTGCCAAAAAGGAGAATATCGACAATCAGATCGCCGTGCTCCAGCGGGAGATCCGCGCTGTGGAGTCGCTCATCAGCGAGTATGAGACGCTCATCGAGCAGACCGAGCAGGAGATCCGCGAAAACGAGGAGGAGGAAGCGCGCCAGTACGAAAAATTCTGCCAGCGCGTGCGCGCCATGGAGGAGCGCGGCACCGTGTCCTATTGGTCGGTGCTGTTCCGCTCGGCCAGCTTTTCCGAGCTTTTGAGCGCTATGGATTTCATCAGCGAGATCATGGACAGCGACCAGAGAGTCATCGACGATCTGCGCGATCTACGCGCGCAGATCGAGGAGAAGAAGGCCTCGCTGCAGGATTCTCTTGCCCAGCAGCAGAGCGCCAAGGATGCGCTCGTGGTCAAGCGCAGCGAACTGAATACCCAGCGGGCCGAGGCGGAAAAGGTCCTTGCCGAGCTGCGCGAGAACGAGTCGGAATACAAGAAGGTGCTTGCGGAAAAGGATGCGGCTATGGAGCGCCAGCAGGAGGAGATCGTGCGCCTGTCGCGCGAGCTTGCCCGCCAGAACGGCGATACCACCGAGACCTACGGCGGCTATATCTGGCCGTGCTCCAGCAAATATATCACCTCGCCGCTCGGATCACGTTATACGGGGATCAAGGGCGCGTCCACCAATCATGCGGGTATCGACATCGGCCGTGTGGGCTATACGACCAAGGCGGTCGCCGCCAAGGCGGGCACGGTCATCATCTCGGCCTACAACAAGTACCGCGGCAATTATGTTGTCGTCAGTCACGGCAGCGGCAATACGACGACTTACCAGCATCTGTCCTCCCGCTCTGTCAGCAAGGGCGATTATGTCGCGCAGGGGCAGGTCGTCGGCATCACCGGCTCCACCGGCGTCAGCAGCGGCGCGCATCTGCACTTTGAGATCACCGAGGGCGGCAAGATCATTGATCCGCTGACTTACCTCACCGACTATACCAAGGGCTGGAAATGAGCATAATCAGGCGATCCTCTCCGTAAGCTCGGAGGGGATCGTTTTTTTGCGGGGGGAGGGACGCGGATGCTGGGACTGGTCTGCTATCGGGACGCGGGGGAGAAAAATGGCGCGCGCACGCTTTGCGGCGTGCGGTTCTGCGCGGTATATGTCGTGCGCGGCGGGGGACTGCGTGCCGCGCTTTCGGCAAACCGCGCGGCAAGATACCTGAAAAAGCATCGCATACGCTGTGCAGTTTTTCCGCCGGATTTTCCCGCAGGGGAGACGTTTGCGCGCTGCGGCGTGCTGCCGCCCGGCGAGATGGCGCTGCGGCGGATCATGGCGCCGGAGATCATCCTCTGCGCAATGGCGCAGCTTGGTCTTGCGCCGGAAAATTCCCGCCTGGCGCTGGTATCGGCGGCGGAGAGCGCCGCGCTGGAGACGGCAGCGCTCTCCCTTGCGCGCACCGTGCGCTATCTGACGCTTTGCGCGCCCGGCGGCGGACGGATCGCCCGCACGCTTCGCTGGGACTGCGGTGCGAGCGTGCACACGGCTCCGCCGGATGCGCCGCTTTGCGCCGGCCTTGCCGTTGCGTTCGACAGCATCCCGCTCTGCTGTACCTGCCCCGTGCTGCGGCTGGAGGACGAGACGCTTGGCGTGCGCTGGCGCGCACCGCTGCCTGCCGGAGCGGAGCGGTGGGATGCGCGGCAGCTCCTCCTCGCGCTTTTTGCCGCCGGCGCGCTGAAACGGGAGGAGATCACGGTCGAAGCGGTGGAGCTTCCCGCCGAAACGGTGTAAAATGCAAACTATCCTTGACAACGTGGGGGGAAATCACTATAATTGTCTCGCTAAAATGGTATTCGTATACGCGCCGCAGTCTTGTGTGCGCGGAAGAAAGGAACGATCTCGATATGGCGAACATGAAAAAAGAGTACAAGATGAGCGCGGAGCGCAAGGAAGAGCTGCAAAATGAGCTTACCTACCTCAAGACCGTGCGTGAAAAGGAAGTGGCGGAACTTATCAAGGAGGCCCGCGGCTTCGGTGACCTGAGCGAAAACAGCGAATACGACGAGGCGAAGAACGAGCAGGGCAAGCTGTACTCCCGCATCGCCGAGATCGAGGACATTCTGCTCCACGCCGTCATCGTGGACGAGAACGACGGCGGCACCAACGCGATCGGCATCGGCTGCCGCGTGACTGTGCAGGATGTGAAGTCCGGCCGCGAGCTGCCCGAGTACCGGGTCGTCGGTTCGCAGGAGGCCGATCCCATGCACCGTGCCATCTCGGAGGATTCCCCCTTCGGCAGGGCACTTATGGGTGCCAAGGAGGGCGACGAGGTCAGCGTGGAAGCGCCCGTCGGCATCATCAACTACCGCATCGTCAAAATTGAACGTTAACATAGGAGCAGAGAAAAATGGCTGAAGAAAAGAACCAGACGACCGCCGCACCCGAGCAGGACCTGAGCGAGATCCTCAAGGTTCGCCGCGACAAGCTTGCCGCGCTTCGTGCTGAGGGCCGCGACCCGTTTCAGGAGACACGCTTCGACGTGACGCATCACGCGCAGGACATCAAGGATAGCTTTGACGCGCTCGAGGGCAGCGAGGTCCGCGTAGCGGGCCGCCTCATGAGCAAGCGCGGCATGGGCAAGGTCAGCTTCTGCGATCTGCAGGACAAGTCCGGCCGCATCCAGCTCTACGCCCGCAAGGACGAGATGGACGCGGAGGAGTACGACCGCTTCAAAAAGTACGACATCGGCGATATCGTCGGCGTTGTGGGCGAGGTGTTCCGTACCCAGCGCGGCGAGATGAGCGTGCGCGCAAAGCACATCACGCTGCTCTCCAAGTCCCTGCGCCCGCTGCCGGAAAAGTACCACGGCCTCACCGATAAGGAAGCGCGCTACCGCCAGCGCTATGTCGATCTCATCATCAACCCCGAGTCCAAGCGCAACTTCGAGATCCGCTCGAAGTTCGTGGCCTACCTGCGCCGCTACCTCGACTCCATCGGCTTTATGGAGGTCGAGACGCCGGTCTTGAGCCCCATCGCGGGCGGCGCGAACGCGCGCCCCTTCATCACGCACCACAATACCCTCGATATCGACATGTACATGCGCATCGCCACCGAGCTGCACTTAAAGCGCCTGATTGTCGGCGGGCTTGAGCGCGTGTACGAGGTCGGCCGCATCTTCCGCAACGAGGGCATGGACACCAAGCACAACCCCGAGTTCACCACCTGCGAGCTCTATCAGGCCTACACGAATCTCGATGGCATGATGGATATTCTCGAAGCGATCCTTGCCGGAGCGGCAAAAGAGATCCTCGGCACCTATCAGCTCCAGTGGCTCGGCCACGACATCGACCTGACCCCGTCTTGGAAGCGCGTCACGATGGCCGACGCCGTTAAGGAGGTCACGGGCGCAGACTTCATGGCCATCGAGGGTGACAATGACGCCGCCGTCGCGCTGGCCAAGAGCGTCGGCGTCGATATGGACGGCGTGGACAGCACGTGGGGCAACGCCCTGTATGAGACGTTTGACCAGAAGGTCGAGGAGACGCTTATCCAGCCGACCTTCATTACGATGTACCCCGTCGAGGTCAGCCCCCTTGCCAAGCGCAGTCCGTCTGATCCGCACCTGACCGAGCGCTACGAGATGTTCGTCTGCGGCTGCGAGATGGGCAACGCTTTCACCGAGCTCAACGACCCGATGGATCAGTATGAGCGCTTCAAGGCGCAGGTCGAAAAGCGCGCCAACGGCGACGACGAGGCCGAGATGATGGACGAGGATTACGTCATGGCCCTTGAATACGGCCTGCCCCCGACGGGCGGTCTGGGCTTCGGCATCGACCGCTGCGCGATGATGCTCTGCGGCACCGACTCCATCCGCGACGTCATCCTCTTCCCGACGATGAAGCCGCTGGACATGCCAAAGAAGGACGCCGCCAAGGCGGAAGCCGCTCCCGCCGAAGTGAAGAAGGAAGAGGTCATCGATTTCTCCAAGGTCGAGATCGAGCCGCTGTTTAAGGACATGGTCGATTTCGACACCTTCTCGAAGTCCGACTTCCGCGCCGTCAAGATCAAGGCGTGCGAGGCTGTGAAGAAGTCCAAAAAGCTCCTGAAGTTCGTGCTCGATGACGGTACGGGCGAGGACCGCATCATCCTCTCCGGCATCCACGAGTATTACGAGCCGGAAGAACTGATCGGCAAGACTGCCATCGCCATCGCCAACCTGCCGCCCAGAGCGATGATGGGCATCGACTCCTGCGGTATGCTGATCTCCGCCGTCCATCACGAGGAGGGAGAGGAGAAGCTCCATCTGCTGATGGTCGATCCTCACATTCCGGCCGGCGCAAAGCTGTATTAAGATCCAAAAGAGCCTTTCCAAATCAGGAAAGGCTCTTTCCGCTTTGCTCTCCTGCGCGGCGCAGGAGGGATTCCCGCGCCGCGTGGGAGGGCGTCAAGGGGGACTGTTTTCTTTCCGAGGAAAGAGGACCGCCCTCCTTTACCGTACCCTGCGGGCACGCAGGGGACTTTCCGCCGCTCTGCGGGCGGCATTATTCTTTACCGGGATCAGGATCGCCTGCCAGCGAATCCAGATACAAATACAGCCCCATCAGCTCGCGGAAGCCCGCGAGCACCTCGTCCTTGAGCGCTGGCGTGAACAGTATGCCCTCGGGATTATCATCGCAGCCGACGGCAATGTTTCTGGCATTGTACCACGGGTTTAAGAGCTTGCCCACATCGCCCTTGGGCCGCTTGAACGGCTCGCCCGAAAGCGAAAAGCGGGACTTGTTTATCTTGCGCACGATTTTTTCAAGCGGCTTGGGATCCGTCTCGATGCGGGATCGGAGCTTGGCCATCGTGGCGGGAGAGGCGTCCCAGTAGCCGCAGCCGTAGCTGAAGTAATTCGGCGCCAACTCGAAATACAGCGCGGGCACACCCTCAAAGCGCTCATGCGGGCGCTCGATCGTAAACCATAGATGATCCTTGTACGGCCCCCTGCCAAAGAGCCTGCGCGCGTCGCGGTAGATGCGGCACACGTGCAGGCGCAGCGAGTGCTTCGAATATTCTGCGCAGAGCGCATCGAACACCTCTCCGCCCAGTTCGCGCATCGGCCGGTCGAGCAGCGCGAGGAACTGCTCCTTGCGCGGCAGGAACCACTCGCGGCTGTTGTTGAATTTGATCCCCCAGAGGAACTCGACCGCCTCCGGCGCAAAACCCTGAAACATAGTTCACCTCGAAAAAATCCCGCCGCTGCGCGGCGCGCTGCTTCCGGCAGTATACCACACCGCTGCGAAAGAAAACAAGAGGGACTCCGCAAAGAGTCCCTCCCGTTTCAAGAGGAGCACCGCCCCCGCTTTTGAAACGGGGACATGAAAAGAAAGCAAAAGCTTACTTGGCTGCGTGATCGACGGAATACATGTGCGCGATCAGGTCGAGCACCTTGTTGGAATAGCCGATCTCGTTGTCGTACCAGCTCACGACCTTGACGAACGTGTCCGTCAGCGCGATGCCGGCCTTGGCGTCGAAAATGGACGTGCGCGGATCGCCCAGGAAGTCGGAGGAGACGACCTGCTCGTCGGTGTAGCCGAGGATGCCCTTCAGCTCACCCTCGCTGGCCTCCTTCATAGCCGCGCAGATCTCATCATAGGTCGCGGGCTTCTCCAGGTTGACCGTCAGATCGACCACGGAAACATCCAGCGTGGGCACACGCATGGACATGCCGGTCAGCTTGCCGTTGAGCGCGGGGATGACCTTGCCGACGGCCTTGGCGGCGCCGGTGGAGGAGGGGATGATGTTGCCCGTGGCAGCGCGGCCGCCGCGCCAGTCCTTGAGGGATGGGCCGTCCACGGTCTTCTGCGTGGCGGTGACGGAGTGCACGGTGGTCATCAGGCCGTCCTTGATGCCGAACTTGTCGTTCAGCACCTTGGCAATGGGGGCGAGACAGTTGGTCGTGCACGAGGCGTTGGAGACGAACTGCATATCGCTGGTGTAGCTGTCAAGGTTCACGCCGCACACAAACATCGGCGTATCGTCCTTCGACGGGGCGGACATGATGACCTTCTTTGCACCGGCGTCAATGTGCGCCTGCGCCTTTTCCTTCGTCAGGAACAGGCCGGTGGATTCGACAACATACTCCGCGCCGATCTTGCCCCAGGGCAGGTCGGCGGGGTTGCGCTCGGCAAACACGGGGATCTCATGGCCATTGACGATGATGGCGTGGTCGTTGCTCTTCACATCGGCTGCAAGCTTGCCATGCATGGTGTCGTATTTCAGCATATAGGCAAGGTAATCGGCGGGGCAGAGATCATTGATGCCCACGATCTCGATCTCGGGATGATTCAGGCTCGCGCGGAAGACCATACGGCCGATACGGCCAAAGCCGTTGATACCTACTTTAATGCTCATCAAACTTACTTCCTTTCAGTTTTTGGAATATATCAAATGTATGGTACGTTTGATATTATACAACGCCGCAAGAAAAATGCAAGCGTTTTTTTCAAAAAAACATACTTTTTCATAAACTTCTTGCTTTTTCACCAAAACTCTGTTACTCTTGCTGTACCGAAGACAGCACTGTGAAATACCATACACTTCTTTCCACGGTAGAAATCCCCCGCAGAGGTGAATGCTATGAAAGACTGTTTATGTGTTATGTGTAAGGAGTCGCCATGCGGGATTATACCGAAGAAGAATTAAAAATGCTTGCGGCCATGCTGCCGAACATCTCTCTGCAGCTGCGCGCTGCCATGTCCAACCTCTATGCTTCGATGGAGCGCCTGGTTCCGCCGGAGGAGAGGGAGAATGATCCGGCTGTTGACCGGTACGCCTCTGTCTTTTGCCAGAGCTATTACCGGATGCAGCGCATCGTCAGCAATTTGACCGAGGCGGGGCGCTTTTTCGAGCGCAGCCGGTTCGAGCTGTATGACGACGACATCGTCGGCCTTTGCCGCCGTGTCTGCCGCGAGACGGAGTATCTGTTCTCGCTGCGCGGCATCACGCTGGACTTTGCCGCCGACCGCGAGAGCCGCATCATCGGCATGGATGTCGGCGCGCTGCGCAGGCTGCTGATGAATCTGCTCTCCAACGCGCTCAAGTTCACGCCCTCCGGCGGCACGGTCCGCGTCCGCGTGCGGGCGGACGGGCGTTTTGTCAAGATCATCGTCGCCGATACGGGCATCGGCATGGGACCTGACCGGCTTGCCCACCTGTTCGACCGCTTTCTGGAAACGGAGAGCTACGATCCCGCGCCGCACGGTCTCGGCCTTGGCCTTGCCATCTGCCAGCGCGTTGCGCAGGGGCACGGCGGCATGCTCGTGGCCGAATCGGAAGAGGGGAAGGGTTCCACGTTCACCGTTTCGCTGCCTGCGGCTCGGAGCGGGCGCGTGCGCCTGCACGACAGCGGCGGGGACTATACCGGCGGCTTTAACCGCACGCTCGTCGGGCTTGCCGATGCGCTCCCGCCGGAGGCCTTCCTGCAAAAATATCTGGACTGAACCGGGAAACAAAATGAGGAAAAAAGTTCTGATCGCAATGAGCGGCGGCGTGGATTCTTCCGCCGCCGCGCTTTTGCTGCAAAAGCAGGGGTACGACTGCGCCGGCGCAACGCTCTCCCTTTGCGGAAACGACACGGAGGGGGCGCGCGCCATCTGCGCCGGTCTGGGGATCCCCTTTTACGTCTTTGACGAGCGCGAGCGCTTTGCGCGCGAGGTGATGGATCGCTTTGTCAGCGAGTATCGCGCCGGCCGCACGCCGAATCCCTGCATCGACTGCAACCGCTGCCTTAAATTCGGCGCTTTTTTGGATCGCGCGCTCGAAATGGGCTTTGAGTATATCGCCACCGGCCACTACGCCCGCGTTGACTATGACGAAGCGCACGGCGTTTACCGCCTGCTGCGCGGCGAGAGCCGCGCAAAGGATCAGAGCTATGTGCTCTATCAGCTCACGCAGCGTCAGCTTTCGCATCTGCTGCTGCCCGTCGGCGGTTTTGAAAAGCCGGAGATCCGTGAGCAGGCGGAGGAGGCGGGCCTTGAAAACGCCCATCAGGCCGATTCGCAGGATATCTGCTTCATCCCCGATGGGGACTATGTGCGCTTTCTGCACGACTACGGCGGTGTGACGCCGCAGCCGGGCGATTTTATCGACGAAACGGGCCGTGTGCTCGGCCACCACCGCGGCTTGGAATGCTACACGGCGGGGCAGCGCAAGGGCCTCGGCGTGAGCGCGGATCGTCCGCTTTATGTGATATCCAAAAATGCCGAAAACAATACCGTGCTGCTCGGCGATAACGGGGAGCTGTTTTCCGAAGCGCTGCTGGCCTCGCACGTGAATTGGATCGCAGGGGAGACGCCTGCAGAAGAGGTCCGCTGCACTGCCAAAACGCGCTACAGCCAGAAAGAGTGCGACGCCGTCGTCACGCCGATAGAAGGCGGCGGCGCGCATGTCGCGCTGCTCACACCCCAGCGCGCCGTGACGGCGGGGCAGGCCGTTGTCTTTTATCAGGGCGATGAGGTGCTCGGCGGCGGTACGATCGAGCGCGCGCTGTAAATGAAAATGAAGAGAGGGGTCCCACACACCGTGCGGGGCCCCTCTTCCTTTTACCGCTCGCTGGTATGGCATTCGTCGCCGAAGATCATGTCGTCCACGTCTCCGCGCCGGATCTCTTTCTCTTTTTCCTTCATCGTGTTCATCCTTTCTGACTTTGCTCACCCCGACAGTATATGCGTCCCGTCCCGCAAAAGTTGCACGAAACAGGGCAACCGGCGAAAAATTTTTTTAGGATATCCCCGGAGAGACTTGCGCGTGGCCGGAGCATTTTGTATACTGTCAATCAATTGAAATGCAAAGGAGGGACGCTGATGGATAAGAAAAGTGTGCAGACCTTTTTCGATGCCTGCGCCCCCACGTGGGACAGGAACATGGTGCGCAGCGAGCGTATCATTGCAAAGATCCTCGACGGCGCGCGCGTCGGCGCGGGCAAGACGGTGCTCGACGTGGCCTGCGGCACGGGCGTGCTGTTTTCCGATTATCTGGCGCGCGGCGCGAAGCACGTCACGGCGATCGATCTTTCGCCCGCCATGGCGAATATCGCCCGGGGGAAAGCCGGGGGCAGGCCTATCACCGTCCTCTGCGGCGATGTGGAGCAATATCGCTTCGACACGGTGTTCGACTGCGTCGTGGTCTACAATGCCTTCCCCCACTTCCCTGATCCTGCTCATGCCATTGCGGCGCTGGAAAAACTCGTAGCGCCGCGCGGCACGCTGACGATCGCCCACGGCATGAGCCGCGCAAGGCTCATGCATCATCATTCCGGCTCGGCCTGCGCTGTGTCCGTCGATCTGCCGGAGCTTGATGCGCTCGCCGCGCTGCTCTCGCCGGATTTTACCCCCACGGTCCGGATCTCGGACGACGCGATGTATCAGCTCACCGCTGTAAAGAACGGCTGACGTCCGCGCCGCTGCGGCGCAAAATCGACGCGCCTGATGGACGGCATGGGGAGCCTTGCGCGGAATGCGCCGCGCTTTTGACCAACGCATATTGACAAAATACGGCGCGCTGGTATAATGGATACAGTCGGCACAAGCTGACGGATACCGCTGGCAAAAGCCGGCTTTTCCCGCGCGATACCTGCAAAGAGCGATACCACGAAGGTATCAATATCCCTTTCAAGGGGGATATTGATACCTTTTTATTTTCGCGGGGGAGATCCGCGCGCTCCCACTTATTCAGGGGGAACCAATGAGAAAATTCAAAAGAGCCGCCGCGCTCTTTTCCAAAGCGGCCTACAGCGCGCACCCCGTGACGGAGCACCAGCGCACGGATGTGGAAAAAGTTCTGGACGAGACGGAGCATATCCTGTATGATAAAGCAGACTGGAAGCAGAAGCTGCGGCTGAAGTATGTGAAGTGCCTCCACCTGTAAAAAGGGGCAGGGAAGGATGAAACGCATCTTTCTTTTGATTTGCGCCGCGCTCTTGCTGCTGTCGCTGTCAGCCTGCCGCAGCAGGGCGACAGCCGTGGAAGCACCGGGCGCTGCGGAGGCTCCCAATGCCGCGCAGACGGCGGCGTACCGCGGCGCAGGTCCTTCTGGCCAAGGCCATGTACCCCTCGTTTTTGAGCGACACCGACGCGGATGAGGCGCTCAGCGCACTGATGGCGGAAAGCGGCAGGATGCTTTCCGGAACGGTTATTTTTGTAGGATAGAAAGGAAGCAGTTATGACGATCCTTGTAATTGACGGGCAGGGCGGAAAGCTCGGAAAAAGCCTTGTGGAGAGCATCAAAAAGTCCTTTCCGCAGGTGGAGATCATGGCCGTCGGCACCAACAGCACGGCGGCCGAGGCGATGCGCCGCGCGGGTGCGGACCAGGTGGCGACGGGGGAAAACCCTGTTGTTGTGGCCTGCCGCCATGCGCAGATCATTGTCGGTCCTATCGGCATTGCCATTGCCGATGCGCTGATGGGCGAGATCTCCCCGGCAATGGCGAACGCCGTCGCCTCCAGCGGCGCTTACCGCGTGCTGATCCCGATGAACCTCTGCGGCACCTATGTGGCCGGCGCAAATCAGAAGTCCTCAGTCATCATGGAGGATGCGGTGGAGCATATCCGCCAGCTCCTCACGCGGATGGAGGGTGCGCGATGAAGGGGAAGACTGCACAGCGCGCCCCGTGGGCGCTCCAGATCCGCCGGCTCACCTATGCCGCGCTCTGCCTTGCCATTGCGCTGGTGCTGCCGTTTCTCACCGGCCAGATCCCGGAGATCGGCTCCATGCTCTGCCCCATGCATATCCCGGCGCTTTTGTGCGGGTTTGTATGCGGCTGGCCGTGGGGGCTGGCGGTCGGCTTTGCCTCGCCGCTGCTGCGCTCGCTTTTGTTCGGCATGCCGCCGGCCTATGCCGCGGTCGCCATGGCCTTTGAGATGGCCGCTTATGGTGCGGTAGCGGGCGTTTTGTACCGCGCGCTGCCCCGCAAGGGATGGAGCATCTGCGTCTCGCTGCTGGCCGCCATGGTGGCCGGACGCATCGTGTGGGGCGGCGTGCAGTTCCTGCTTGCAGGGCTCCGGGGCACGGAATTCAGTCTGTCAATGTTTCTTGCCGGGGCGGTCACCGCCGCGCTTCCCGGAATCATCGTGCAGATCATCCTGATCCCCGTCCTTGTGGCGGTGATGGAAAAAGCGGGGCTGACGCTGAACGGCTGACGGCGGAGGACGATCGGAGCGTACCGCACGCTTGGCGGGGATGCATCCGATGCGCGCCCGCTTTGCGGAAAAGGCGGAGCAATGCCGGCTGCCGGGGAGAAAGGCGCTCACGGCGTGAACTTCCGGTTGTATTCTGCGCGGCGGGATGGTATAATCCTCACCGGCGCGGCGGGCGCCGGTGAGGAGCTTTTTCCCGCGCTGCGCTCCGCAGGGGAGCGCGGACGGATGAAAATAATGGAGCGGAAAAAGGCGGAGCGGCCGCGGCTGCCCGCCAAATGGCTTCCGAAAGCATCGAAGGCTTCGGTTTTCGGTGCTTTTTTCGCAAAACAGGGAGGATGTGTTTTATGATCGGATTTGGCGGCAGGAGACATGGGCAGATGTCGGAATCCATGCTGACGGCGGCGTTCATCATTTTATCCGGCGGCTTGCAGGACGCTTACACCTATCTCTGCCGCGACAAGGTGTTTGCCAACGCGCAGACGGGCAACATCGTGCTCTTCAGCGCGTATCTCTTCGACGGCGACTGGGCGCACAGTCGCCGCTATCTTGCGCCGGTGCTGGCGTTTCTGCTCGGTATTTTCATTGCCGAGTGCATCCACCGCCGCTGCAAGACCATGGAGAAGGTGCATTGGCGGCAGCTGATCGTGCTGGCGGAGATCGTGCTGCTGTTCCTTGTCGGCTTTCTGCCGCAGGAGAGCAACACGGCTGCCAACGCGCTCGTTTCGTTCGTCTGCGCCATGCAGGTGCAGACCTTCCGCAAGGTGCGCGGCCACGCCTACGCGAGCACGATGTGCATCGGCAATATGCGCAGCGGCACGGAGGCGCTGTGCGTTTACTTCCACACGCGCGACCGCGAGGTGCTGCACAAGGCGCTGACCTACTTCGGCGTGATCGGACTTTTTGCCGTGGGCGCGGGTCTCGGCGCGCTGCTGACGAGGGCATTTGCCGAGCGCGGCATCTGGGTGTCCTGCGCACTGCTGGCGGTCAGCTTTCTCATCATGTTCATCCGCGAGGAGGAAGCGAAATGAGCCGTATGTTTCCGCCTATCGGCGACGCGGACGCTTACACCGCGAATAACCCCTTCATGGCGTACAACCATATTCAGATCACCGTGATTGGAGAAGATGCGAACGGCGATCACTATGCAGAGGTCAGTGTGGAACTGCGGCCTGAATCGATGAACCTGCACGGCGCGGTCCACGGCGGACTGCTCTACGGCCTTGCCGACTGTGTGGCAGGCATCGCCGCGCGCTGCGACGGCAGCGATTATGTGACGCAGAGCGCCCACATCAATTTCCTGCGCAACACCAATCATGGAACGGTTTTCGCTCGTGCGGAAGTCATTCGCCGCGGGCGGCGTATGGCGGTCATCCATGTGACGGTGCGCGACGGAGAAGACAACCTTCTTGCCGACTGCGCGGTAGACATGATGCGCATGGAGACGTAGTGATAGTTTTTGAAAAGTGCCTGCCGCTTTCCGCGCAAGAGCACAAAGGAGGCTGCGTGACGAAAGTCACGCAGCCTCCTTTTGTTTTCTGTTATAAGGCGGGATTTTTCAGCATCATTTGTCAGCGCACAGCTTTTATGCCTTGCGCAAAAAAGTATCAAGCAACATTTGACGCAGATGCCTGGTGGCGATGCTCAACGGCTGATTTTTCCTCTGGAACAGATAGATGCTGCGCGGTGAGATCGGCTCGTCCAGTGTGAGCGGATAGACGCCGGTGAGCTCCGGCACTGCCACGAGCATTTCGCGCGGGACGAACCCAATGCCGAGGTTGCAGCGCACAGCAGGAAGGACTTGATCGATGGTCTCTACCTCCACGTCAGGACTGAACGGCAGGTCGTGCCGCAGAAAGAGGTCGGAATAGAAATCGTGGGACGATGTTCCCTCGGTGAGACTGACGATGGGATAGTCCGCAAGGCGGAGTACATCACCGACTTTGCCGCAAGAGTCCGCAGCGGCGCGTTCGATCTGGACGGGATCCGGCACAGGAGCGACGAGGAAGCCATCCGTGCGCTCACTGCCCTCAGGGGCGTCGGCGTCTGGACGGCGGAAATGATCCTGCTGTTCTGCATGCAGCGGCCGGACGTGTTCAGCTATGACGATCTTGCTATCCAGCGCGGCCTGCGTATGATCTACCATCACCGGAAGATCGACCGCAGGCTTTTTGAAAAATACCGGCGCCGTTTTTCTCCCTGCTGCAGCGTGGCGAGCCTGTATCTGTGGGCAGCGGCGGGCGGCGCCGTTCCGGAGCTGCGGGACTATGCGCCCGCAAAGCGCGCGGCCGCACGAAGATCCGCGGACAGGAGCAGAGAACACGGAGCATGAAGTGTACTACATGGAAGTGCGCTTCTTGAAAGGATAAGATTTTATAAAAATTGTCAGAAATGGAGATTTTATCCGATGAGCGCATACAAGACCATGGCAAAAAGCTTCCTCTCGGACTTTACGACCCGGCTGCGAAAAAGCCGGGGATTGACGCAGGAGGAAATGGCGGAGGAGCTGCGTATCACAAGCCGTGCATACAGCGACCTGGAGCGGGGCGTCTACTGCTTTTCCGCCCTCGCGCTGCTGTTCCTTCTGCTGATGCTCGAGGAGAGCGAGCTAAAAGAGCTTCTGGACGCGTTCCGCAAGGAGGTCGGAAACGTGGAGAACAAAGGGGTGGCATAGTATCACAATGGACATTGAGCAAATATACGATCTGCTGCGTCAGCTCGGCCTGCCGGCTGACCGGATGGGCTTTTTCTACGTTTCGTATGCGGTATATCTGTTTGTCCGCCAGCCGAACCTGACGATTTTTGCCGAGCTTTGGCTCTACCCGAAAGTAGCGCGGCATTACGGCACTGACCGCGGCGCAGTCAAGCGCGGCATCTGCGCAGCACTTGATACCGTATGGGCAGTGGAACCTGAACGGCTTGCCGAGCTGGCGCGGCGCCCGCTGGAGCGCAAGCCGGAGCCGGCAGAGTTTCTTGCGATCCTGGCGTCGTACTTTTCCACAGGCTTTGCGGCATAAGGCCGCCTGCGGCACGCAGACCGGACAGCTGAAAAAGGCAGCGGAGCATGCTTTCATGCTCCGCTGCCTTTTCCTGTCGGAACCGCAGCCGCTTAGAGGGAAAGCTCGCGGATCTCATCCTGGATCAGCCGTCCTGCCGCCGAGGCCAGCTGGTCCATGCGGCGGATACGGGCGAGACTGCGGCCGTAGATGGCGGCTGCGGCGGGGACGCTGGCATTCTCCCCCATAAATACCGCGCCCACGCGCATGCCCCGCTGCCGCAGGGCGCGTACCTCCTCCGCCGTGTCGTCGATACCGGCCTGTCCGTCGTAATCACGGCTGAGCGGGATGCTGCCGCTGGGCAGGATCCTGTGGCTGTCGTCGGGAGAAGCATCCGTCAGCACGATGAGCAGGTGCCTGTCGGCGGGCGCGGACTGCATTAGCATGCCCATGCCGCGCAGGGCAAGACCGTCGCGGTTCCAGCCGGCGGCAAAATAGTCAAAGACCTTGCGCTCGCCGTTTTTATCGCCGAAATCCTTCAAGATGCGCAGCACGGTGTAGCCGCGCAGACTGCAAAAGCTCGTCACGCGCACGGGAATGCCGCAGGCCGTAAGGCTTTTGGCCAGAATATAGCCCTGAATGGCGATCGTTTCCTGGCAGTGCAGGCGCGAGGCGGATGCGTCCAGCATCAGATCGACCGTGAAGTCCGGGCGGCTCTCTTCGTCGCTGCGCAGAAACACGCGCCCATCGTGCAGCACCGGCTCGCGCCAAACCTTTGTACCGTCCAGCCGGCCCTGGCGGGCTGCTGTGTCCTCCGGCTGCTGGTGGACGAGCATGCAGTTGCGGATCTGCTCGGTGAGCCGCGCGAGCGCGCTCTGATACAGTGCGCTGTCGTGTGAAAAGGCGGCGCGGTTGCGCTTTGCCTGTTCCTCTGCCTGCTCGTACAGGCGCTGCGCATCGGCGCTGACGGGCTTGTCCGCCCCGCCGCCGCGCGTGAACCACAGGTGGCAGCCTAAGTGATTGCCTGTGCAGAGCTGCTGCTCGATGCGCGCGAGCCGCTCCGGAGAGAAGAGGCAGCGGCCGAAGCAGCGCTCGATATAGCTGCGATCCTCTTTCTCGCGCTCATTCGGGCGCAGGCGGGAGCGCAGCGCGTTCGATACCTTGACCATGCCGTTCTTCCCGGGTATGGCGGAGCGGCCGATGGTCAGCTCATCCGTGCGCACAAGCTCCGTCGGCATGAGCTTGGTGAGCAGCGGCGCCCACCTGTCGCCAAAGTGCAGGCGGAACGGCTCTTTTTTATGTGCCGTGCCGTCGAATTGCAGGTATTTTTCAAATGCGGCACGGATCGCGGCCTCCAGCGCTTCGCCGCTCAGCGTGCCGGGGCAGGCAAGGGCTGCGTCAAGTCCTCTTTCCCACGGCGCGAGAAGGGGCGGCCTTTGACCGAGCACCCCCTTCCAGCGTGCAGATTGGAGCGCATAGACCAGCTGATTTTTCTCCATCCACTCCTGCCGCGAGAGCTGGTATTCGGATGCGAAGAATTCCTCTGCATGCGTGCGGCGGAGATCTTGCAGCACGGGGCGCCCGGGCAGCTCTTTTTCGTAGACGGCGTTTTCCAGCGCCAGCCACGCAAGCTCATCGAAGACGCTCTGCCGCGCGTCGCCCGCCCAAAGAGAGAAGAGACGGCGCGGCATTTCGTCGCCGAGCCATTTGTGCACAAGACCGACGATGCAGTTCATGTAAAAGTCCGGCTCGCCGTCCGATTTGAGCGCCAGAAACTGCGGCTCGAATCGGTAATCCCCGCTCGCCGTCCACACAAGGTTGATCGCCCGGCGCTGCTGGGCAGAGTAGCTTGCAGTTTCCATCTCAATCGGTGAACAGGCGGCTGCGCTCAAGCTTTGCGGGGATGCGCGCGGCGATGACGTCGCGGATGAGCTGCTGCTCATAGGTATCAAACGCCTTGTTCGTGATGCCCATGTCGAGCGCCGTACCGGCGCTTATGCCGCGGCGCATCAGGCGCAGCGCGTCCAGAAGACCGCGCAGATCGAGCGCCTTTTCCGAGATCTCTGCATTTTCGCACTTCTTTTGCAGGTCGAGGAAGAGCTGCACGAACTGTTCCTTATATTTCTTTTCAAGCGTCGGGAATTCGTCGCCGAGCAGACGCACAAGGCCGTCCTCGCCGATCGGCGGCATCTGGATCACGGCAAAGCGCGAGGTCAGCGCTTCGTTCAGCTCGCGCGTGCCCGCGTAGCCGTAGTTCATCGTGCCGATGAAACGCGCGGCGGGATCGACCTCCACGCGCTCGTAGCCCGGCACGTCGATGGCGCGGCGGAAGTCGAGCGTCGCATGCAGCACGGCCAGCGCCTCGTTTTTTGCCATGTTGATCTCATCGAGCACGGCAAAGCCGCCGTGCCTTGCGCACAGGTACACGGGGCCGGGGCGGAACGTCACACGCCCGTCTTCAAACGTGTCCATGCCGATCAGGCTTGCAGCGTCCATGTTCACATGGAACGATACGTCCCAAGCGGGACGGCCAAAGACCTGCGCAAGGTTTTCTGCCAGCACGTTCTTGCCCGTGGCCTTGCTGCCGGCCAGCAGCAGATTCTCCCCGCACAGCAGCGCAGCGATGGCCGCCTCCCACACGTCCCTGCCATAATAGCGGTACCGCGGCTTCGGCACGCGCTCACGATCCTCCGGCGCGAGCGGATAGCTCGCGCGGTAGTCCTCGATGCCGCTCAGCAGCTCTCGGCTGATGTGTTCCTGCTCCAGAAAGTCCGACAAAATACTCCCTCTTTTCGCGCTGCGCGCCCCCGGCGCGCCTTTTTTCGGCCCTCATCATAGCACAAGGCGAGGGAACTGCAAGTTATTTTTTGTAAATTTTCATCTTAACACTGAAAGCGGCGTTTGCGGACAAACCCTTTACGTAAAGCCGGAATTGGGAGGGCTTTCTGCAAAAAGATTTGCATTTTCTGCAAAAACCTGATATTATTACATGATAATTGCATTTTGTGGGAAGGAACGGCCTGCGGCACGGGAGAAAGCTGTCTCGTGCGCAAGCTGCGAATTGGAGAGGAAGACCGTATGACTGGCAGCAGGATCATCGTCAAGCCCGCCGTGGCGGAGCAGTTTGAAGCGTTTTTGAAGCAGGGGCGCGCCTTTTTTTTCGGTGCGCCGTGCGGCTTTGGCAAAAGCGCGCTGTCTGATGCGCTGCTGGCCGGAAAGCAGGTGCGCCGCTGCTGCGTCGGCGATGCGGATTTTGCGCTTCCTCGCATTGAGGAGGACTGGCGCATCCTCCTGATCGACGACCTCCAGCTGATGCAGGAGGAGAGCGATTGGCAGGCGCTGTGCGAGCTGATCCGCACGGCGCCGGAGCGCCGCTTTGTGCTGCTCTCCCGCGCCACGCCTCCGGGCTGTCTCATGGCCTTCCAGTACACGGGGCTTATGACCGTGCTGGATGCCGATGCCCTGCTGTTCGACCACGAGGATGTGCGCAGGCTTTTCAAAGCCTACGGCGTAGAGGTGACGAACAGCGAGATCACCGCCATTTTGAAGGAATCCAGCGGTTATCCGCTGGGCGTTGCCATCACGGCGCGCTGCATGGCGGCCGGAAAGCCCTTTGACCCCACGCTCGTCGCACAGACCTTCCGCGAGGTCTTCCTCTACTTTGAAGCGGCCATCTATCAGCGTTTTGATCTGCCCGTCCGCCGTTTCCTGATCGAGCTGGCTCCTTTCGAGAGCTTCGACCCCGAGATGGCGCGCATGGTCAGCGGCGATCCGCGCGCGGGCGAGATGCTCGAATGGCTCCAGCGCCACACCTCCATGCTCCGCTGCAGCGGGATCCGCCGCTTCTGCTTCTGGCCGCAGTTCCGCGCCTTTCTCATCTGGGAGATGGAGCGGGAATATACCGATGAAAAGCGCCGCGCGCTGTTCAGCCGCGGCGGGCTGTACTACGAGCTGAAGGAGGACTATCCCCGCGCGCTGGACTGCTACGCCAGAGGCGGCGACCATTCCAAGGTCTCTGAGCTTTTGATCCGCAACTCCGAGCTGCACCCCGGCATGGGTCACTACCGCGAGATGGAGAAATATTACCGCGCCCTGCCCGAGCAGGAGATCCTTGCCTCGCCCTCGCTGATGCAGGGAATGAGCATGCTCTGCGCGCTGGCGTCGGACTACGAAGGCTCCGAGCGCTGGTATGAGGAACTCAGATGCTTTGCCCAGCGCCGCGGCAAAGCGGACGCGGCAGGCAAGCAGGCGCGCAGCCGCCTCGCATGGCTCGATATCTCGCTGCCTCAGCGCGGCGTGGAGGGGTTGACGGAGACGATCCCCGCTGCTTTCCGCCTGATGATGAACAAGGAGATCACGCTGCCTCCCTTTTCCGTCACGAGTGCACTGCCAAGCATTATGAACGGTGGGAAGGACTTCTCTGAATGGAGCAAGCGGGACGATCTGCTCTATCACACGCTCTGCGCACCGGTCGAAGCGATCCTCGGGCGCGACGGCGTGGGCCTTGCGGACTGCGCCATTGCCGAGAGCAAGTTCGAAAAGGGAGAGGATATTTCCGCGCGTATGCTCGCGCTCATTCCCCGGATGAACGATATCCGCCGCAGCGGCACGCCGGACATTGAGCTGGCCGCCACGGGGCTGCTCGCCCGCAGCCAGCTGGCCTCCGGGCGGGCGGATGACGCCCAGCGCACGCTGGAGACGCTGTACAACCGTTTTGCCGAGACGGGGCAGACCCGCTTCCTGCCCAATGTGGACGCGATGCTCTGCCGGGTGGCGCTGCACACCGGCGACCATGAGACTGCGGATGTGTGGTATCGGGAGAAGGCCCCGCGCGATCCGATGCACATCAATATCATGCGCCGCTATCAGTATTTCACACAGGCCATGGTCGAGCTGACCAACAGCCGGAACGATGCGGCGCTGCTCACGCTCGCTCCCATGGAGCCATATTGCCGCTCCTGCGCACGCCATATCGACGGGATCCACCTCGCCGTGCTGCGCGCGATCACGCTGCGTCGCGAGAAGGATGACGCATGGGCGGCGCAGCTGACTGCCGCGCTGGAAACGGCGGCGGAATACGGCTTCATCCGCACCATCAGCGTTTACGGGGCGGCGATCCTGCCGCTGCTGGAGGATATTTACTGGGACGGCTCTGCCACGTGGTTCAAGCGCCTGATGAGCGATGTGCGTGTGCAGGCGGCCTGCTATCCCGCCTTCCTGCAGCCGCGCCTGACCCGCGGCGAAGCGCTGACGGACACAGAGCTTCAGGTCCTGCGCCTGATCTGTGCCGATAAGAGCAACGCCGAGATCGGGCAGACCTTGGACATCAAGCTCCCCACGGTCAAGACGCATGTGAGCCACATCCTCGATAAGCTCGGCGTGAACCGCCGCAGCGAGGCGAAAACTGCCGCAAAAAAGCTCTGGCTGGTGCCGGAGGAGCGGTGAACGCGAAGCGAGGATCGCACAGCAAAAAGCGCCCGAAAGCCGCAATGGCTTTCGGGCGCTTTGGCACCCCCGACGCGATTCGAACGCGTGGCCTTTCGCTTAGGAGGCGAACGCTCTATCCAGCTGAGCTACGGGGGCATATCCAACTTTTATTTTACCCTTTTCCACTGCGGTTTGTCAATGCCTGATTTGCTGCCGCGGATGCCGCGAAAAGCGCTTGTATTCCGTGCCGTCCTCAGCTATAATGAAGCTTGACCGAAGATGTCCGCGCTGTGCGGACAGAATGATAAACAATACTGAAAAAGGACGGTAACGATTTATGGACGGTAAGACGATCCTGGCGCGCAGCGAGGTGCCCGAGGAGTTCACATGGGATTTAAGCGACGTATTTGCGAGCGACGAGGCATGGAACGAAGAACTCGAAGCGCTCAAGGCCTATCCTGAGCGCATGGCCGCCTATGCCGGCAAGCTCGGTGAGAGCGCGAAGACACTGCTCGAGTGGTTCACGCTCAGCGACGAGATCAACGTGCGCACCTCCAAGCTTGTGCAGTATGCCAGCTGCCGCGGCGATCAGGATGTGGGCAACTCCTTCTATCAGGGCATGCGCAGCAAGGCGTTTTCCATGGCAGTCACGCTGAACAGCGCGGGCGCGTTTGAAGCGAGCGAGATCATGGCCATTCCCGACGAAACGCTCGTGCGCTTCTATGCCGAGGAGCCGAAGCTCGAGACCTATCGCCGCAATATCGACAAGCTGCGCCGCCGTAAGGCACACATCCTCTCGCCCGAGTGCGAGAAGCTGCTTGCCGCCGCGGGCGAGATCAGCGAAAGCCCCTCCAACACGTTCAGTATGTTCCACAATGCCGATATACGCTACCCCGATGTGGCGGACGCAAAGGGCGAGGCCCACCAGCTGACGGACGGCACGTTCGTCCCGATGCTGATGAGCGCCGACCGCACGCTGCGCGAAAACGCCTTCAAGGCCTACTACAAGCGCGCGGGCGAGTTCCGCAATACCTACGCCTCCACGCTGGACGCGCAGTTCAAGCAGCTCAAGTTCTTTGCCGACGCGCGCCATTATAACTCCACGCTCGAGGCGTCCCTCGACGTGACCGAGGTGCCGGTCGAGGTCTACACGAACCTCATCGACGCGGTGCACGGCAATCTCGACAAGATGTACCGCTATGTCGAGCTGCGCAAGAAGATCCTGGGTGTCGATGCGCTGCACATGTACGACGTCTACACTCCGATCGTCGCGGATGCGGACGTTGAAATCTCCTTTGAAGAGGCCAAGAAGACCGCGCTCGAAGCACTCGCGGTGCTCGGCAAGGACTATACGGACGTGCTTGAGGAGGCCTTTAGCAACCGCTGGCTCGACGTGTATGAGAACACCGGCAAGCGCGGCGGCGCCTACTGCACCGGCAACGGCTGGCCCCACCCCTACGTGCTGCTCAACCACAAGGATAACCTCGACAGCATGTTCACCCTCGTCCACGAGATGGGCCACGCCATGCATACGTGGCACTCCTGCAAATACCAGCCGGTGAATACGGCGGAGTACGTCATCTTCGTCGCCGAGGTCGCCTCGACCTGCAACGAGATCCTCCTGATGCGCCACCTGCTCGGCAAGACCGACGACCGCAAGCAGCGCGCGTATCTCATCAACCACTTCCTCGACCAGTTCAAGGGTACACTGTACCGCCAGACGATGTTCGCCGAGTTCGAGCTCCAAATGGGCAAGATGGCCGAGAGCGGCGAGGCGCTGACCGCCGACGCACTGAGCGCGAAGTATTTAGCGCTCAACAAGCTCTACTTCGGCGATACGATGATCTCCGACGACGAGATCGCGCTTGAGTGGACACGCATCCCGCACTTCTACTACAATTACTATGTCTTCCAGTATGCGACGAGTTTCTCCGCCGCCGTCGCCATCGCCAACCGCATTCTGCGCGAGGGCGAGAGCGCCGTCAGGGACTACAAGAAGTTCCTCTCCGGCGGCTGCTCGAAAGAGCCGGTCGAGCTGCTGCGCGATATGGGCGTCGATATGCGCACTCCCGCGCCCGTCAACGATGCGCTTTCGCTGTTCGGCGAGCTGATCGACGAGCTTTCCGGGCTGCTTGGCTGATGCCTTCAAATCAATGCAGGGTCGCCTGCCCGTATGGGCGGGCGGCTTTCTGCATCCGTTCATACGGAAAATTTTTGCTTTTTTGCAAATTGTGATTGACAAACGGGCAGGGAGAGGATATACTCTTATCGCAAAACAAAGAAGAGCGGCGGCATCCGTTCTCACCCCCAGCAGAGCGAAGGGGTCAATCATGGAAAACAGAGCCTTTGGGCTTTTTGTGTCATGGTACGGGTGCAGGTGCTGCGCCCGTTTTTTGTTTGCCGTTCCATCATTTCAAAATATTCAGAAAACGGAGGTGCTTCGGTATTAGCAGCAACGTGCATCAGATCAACGAGGAGATCCGGGACAGCGAGATCCGCCTGATCAGCTCGACCGGCGAGCAGCTCGGCATCATGTCTGCCGCACAGGCGCAGCACATCGCCGACGAGCAGGGACTTGACTTGGTCAAGATCTCGCCGCAGGCCAATCCGCCTGTCTGCCGCCTTATGGACTACGGCAAGTTCCGCTTTGAGCAGGGCAAGCGCGAGAAGGAAGCCAGAAAGAATCAGCGCGTCGTTGAGATCAAGGAAGTGCGCATGTCCCCGGGCATCGACGTGGGCGATTTCAACACCAAACTGAAAAATGCCCAGAAATTCATTGCCGACGGCAACCGTGTCAAGGTCTCTGTCCGTTTCCGCGGGCGCGAGATGGCGCATACGGACATCGGCCGCGATCTGCTCGTGCGCTTTGCAGAGGCTGCCGCTGATGTTGCTAATCTGGATAAAGACCCCAAGATGGAGGGCCGCAGCATGTCGATCTTCCTTTCCCCAAAAGCGGGAAAGTAAGCCCTACGCAACTACAAATACGAAAAGGAGAAACTACTATGCCCAAGCTGAAAACCCATAGCGGTTCCAAGAAGAGATTCAACCTGACCAAGACCGGCAAGGTCAAGGTCGCCAAGGCTTTCAAGAGCCACATCCTGACCAAGAAGCCCACCAAGCGTACCCGTCGTCTGCGTCAGGGCGGCTATGCTGACAAGACCACTGCCAGCACGATCCGCAAGATGATCCCCTACAAATAATTTACAACGATACGCTTTAAGGAGGCTTATACAATATGGCACGTGTTAAAGGCGCGATGATGACGCGCAAGAGAAGAAACAAGACCCTCAAGCTCGCCAAGGGCTACTGGGGCAATAAATCCCGCCACTTCAAGATGGCCAACGAGCAGGTCATGAAGTCCCTGACCTACGCTTACGTCGGCCGCCGCCTGAAGAAGAGAGACTTCCGCTCTCTGTGGATCACCCGCATCTCCGCTGCCTGCAAGCTCAACGGTATGAACTATTCTACCTTCATGCACGGCCTGAAGACCGCCGGCATCGAGATCAACCGCAAGATGCTCAGCGAAATGGCCATCAATGACGCCGTCGCTTTCGCCAAGCTCGTCGAGATCGCGAAGAACGCCTGAGCGCATTTACCTATCTTAAAAAGCGCCGCTGCGAAGGCTGGCTCCGCATAAGGATACATGCGGTTTTGCCTGCGCCTTTTTGGCTGAAATATTACCAAAAAATCTCCCCATACGTTAGTATGGGGAGATTTTTTCAGCCGATCTCATCTTAAAAAAATTCATTGGCAAAGCTGCTTTGCACTGAAAAAGAGCAAATCTTGACGGCACCGAGACGCGGCGGCGCTCTTTTGCGCCTTATTCCCGTTCGCCGCGCAGCGGCAGCGAGGAGCTCAGCAGATGCAGAAAGCGCGGCAGCGCAGGATTCGTATTGCCGTGCTGCCAGGCGGCAATGATCTCTTCCTCCTCGCCTGCGCCGGAAAGCGGAATGAAGACAAGATTGTCGGCATTGTAGAGCTTGCCGGTGCAGTAATCGGGCAGAATGGAGATGCCCTCCTCAGCCGAGACCATCATCAGCACGCTTTCCGTGTCCGCTGAGCGAAAGAGGATGTTGGGCTTGTAGCCCGCATCCTTGTAGAGCTGCATAAAGAAGGCGTCGCCGTAGGAGTCGGCCGCCGCATCAGGCGACATATAGACGATCGTTTCCCCGCGCAGCTCCTGACGGCTGAGACGGCGGCGCTGGGCGAGGGGATGGCCGGCGTAGAGCGCCACGACCAGCCGCGCCTTTTCCACAGTCTGAAAGCCGACGCCCTCCTGTGTTTTGAGGTTGGTCGAGTCCCACGTGAAGATCACGTCGTACTCCTGATGCAGCAGTCCTGCGGCCAGCACATCGGTCGAGCAGCGGTAGAAGGTGATGAGCACATTGCCGTTCTGCTGGTGAAAGCGGCGCATCAGCACCGAAAGGTCGCTGCGCTCATAGCCGCGCACATAGCCTACGCGCAGCGAGCCGGAAAGCCCTGTGGAGGCATCGTGCACGCGCTCCTGCGCACGGCTCATGCGCTCGAGAATGGCGCGGGCATCCTGCAAAAAGACGGCGCCCGCGCTCGTCAGGCTCACGGGACGGGTGCTGCGGTCGAACAGCGCGCAGCCGAGCGACTCCTCCAACAGCCGGATCTGCTGCGTTACGGCGGTCTGGGAGATGTAGTATTGCTCGGCGGCTCTGGTAAAGCTGCGGTGCTCTGCCGCCGAGACGAAATATTTCAGCTGGTTCCGGTTCATAGGAAGCCCTCGCAACATAAGTTTTTCTTATTTTAACATGGGAAATGCGCCCTTGTAAAGTGGAAAAGTTTGCATTAAGATAAGTGCATCTTTTGTGAATGAGGGTGGAGAAAATGAAAAGAGAATCCTTTGGTTCGCGTCTCGGCTTCCTGCTGGTGAGCGCAGGCTGCGCCATCGGTATCGGCAATGTCTGGCGCTTTCCCTATATCACGGGCAAAAACGGCGGCGGCTATTTTGTGCTGTTCTATCTTTTGTGCCTGCTCATCATGGGCGTTCCCGTGCTGACGATGGAGCTGGCCGTCGGCCGTGCGAGCCGCAAGAGCGCGGTGCTGGCCTATAAGACGCTGGAAAAGCCTAAATCCAAGTGGCATATCCACGGCTGGTTCTGCCTGATCGGCTGCTACCTGCTGATGATGTACTACACGACGGTTTCCGGCTGGATGGTCAGCTACTTTGGGCGGTTCGTATCCGGCGCATTTTATCACGGTATGCCGGCGGAGGAGGCTTCTGCCGTATTCGGCCAGCTGCTGTCGGATCCGGTGGAAATGGGCATTCTCGCCGTCGCTATCGTGGTCGTGGGTTTCCTTGTCTGCTCGTTCGGGCTGCAGAAGGGCCTTGAGCGTGTGTCCAAGATCATGATGCTGGCGCTGCTGATCCTGATCCTTGTGCTGGCGGCACACAGCCTGACGCTTTCCGGCGCGGCGGAGGGCATGAAGTTTTATCTGCTGCCCTCGATGGATTCCATCCGTGAAAACGGCTTCGGCAGCCTTATCACTGACGCGATGAATCAGGCATTCTTTACGCTGTCGCTCGGCATTGCGGCGATGGAGATCTTCGGCAGCTACATGTCCGACGATCACGCCCTTGCGGGCGAGGCGGTGCGCATCTGCGCGCTCGATACCTTTGTAGCGCTGATGGCGGGCACGATCATCTTCCCGGCGTGCTTCACGTTCGGCGTCACGCCGGACAATGGCCCATCGCTGCTGTTCGTTACGCTGCCGCAGGTGTTCGTCAATATGACGGGCGGCCGTTTCTGGGGCGCGCTGTTCTTCCTGTTCATGATGTTTGCAAGTTTATCCACGGTGCTGGCGGTGTTCGAGAATATCCTTGCCGTCTGCATGGACACGTTCGGCTGGAGCCGCAAAAAGGCGGTGCTCGTCAACGGCGCGCTGCTGGCGGTGCTGAGCCTGCCGTGCGTGTTCGGCTATAATATCTGGAGCGATCTCCATCCCCTGCCCGGCAAGGACGTGCTCGACAGCGAGGACTTCCTCGTCAGCAATCTCCTGCTGCCCATCGGATCGCTCGTATACCTCCTGTTCTGCGTGACAAAGTGGGGCTGGGGCTTTGACAAGTATCTGGCCGAGGCCAATAAGGGTGCGGGGCTCAAGCTCTCGCCCAAGCTCAAGCCGTACTTCCAGTGGGTGCTGCCGATCCTGATCGTCATCATCCTGCTGCAGGGCCTGCTGTAAGAGAAAGTCCGCCGCTTGAAGGAATAAGCGTTCGGAAAAGCATTGCTTTTCCGAACGCTTTCTTTATTGCTCCGTCTCCGGCGCGGCGGGGCCGTCCGGCTCCTCCCACGGCTGCATCGTGGCGACGCAGCGGTTGATGCTCTTGCCCTCGGTGTAGAACTTGGCCTCGTAGTCGGTCATCACACCGCAGGAGCCGTTCGCGTGCAGGTCGCGCGTGACCTCAGAGAGTTCGAAGCCAAACTGCGGGATCTCCTCGATCGACCACTCAAACAGGGGATCGTTGTCGGTCTTGAAATGAATTTGCCCGTTCTCCTTGAGCACATGGCGGTAGCGCTTGAGGAAATTGCCGTGCGTCAGGCGGCGCTTGGCCTGCCGCTTGGGCGGCCACGGGTCGCAGAAGTTGATGTAGATGCGGCCGACCTCTCCCTCGTCAAAGATCTCGGGCAGCTGGTCGGCGTCAATGTCGATGAAGAAGACATTACGCAGCCCGGCCTTGGCCGCGCGCTCCATAGCGACGACCATCGCGTCGGGTACTTTTTCGACCGCGATGAGGAGCACGTCCGGCTCCGCCGCCGCAGTCTCGGCGGTGAAGCGGCCCTTGCCGCAGCCCAGCTCCACGCGGATCTCCTTCGCCTCGGGCATCAGCTCGCGCCAATGTCCCCTGCGCTCATAGGGGTCCTTGATCTGATAGGCGCCGCAGCGCTCCATGCGGGGGATCAGATTCTTTTTCTTGCGCATTCGCATACAAAACGCCTCATTTTCGTAGAATTAAACCTTATCATAGCGGAAAACCATGGCGGAGACAAGTCAAAACGCAAAATTTCGCACAAGTTCTGCTGCATTTTGGAAAAGTTTGTTAAAATTGCAACATTTCTTGCAAAGGTGTCGGGGAAATGTGAAAGTTTTTTGAAAGAAGTGATTTTTCTCTTGCAAATAGAGCCGGCAACCCATATAATATGCTCAGCAAAAAACAGAAACGACAGGGAGGAGGCCCATGATGTCTTTTGTCAAATATGAACCCAAGGGTAGCATCGCCTATCTGATCATTGACCGCGAGAAGGCGCTCAACGCGCTCAACACGCAGGTGCTCGCCGATCTCGACGCGGCGCTCGACGCGATCGATCTGGATACCGTCCGGTGCGTGATCGTGCGCGGCGCGGGTGAGAAGTCCTTTGTCGCCGGCGCGGATATCGCGCAGATGAAGGAACTGAGCAGGGAAGAAGGCGAAGCCTTCGGTAAGCAGGGCAACGATGTGATGCGCAAGCTGGAAACGCTGCCCATCCCGACCATTGCCGCGGTCGGCGGTTATGCCCTCGGCGGCGGCTGCGAACTCGCGATGAGCTGCGATTTCCGTATCTGCTCCGATACCGCTGTGTTCGGCCAGCCGGAAACGGGACTTGGCATCACGCCGGGCTTTGGTGGCACGCAGCGCCTGGCGCGCCTGATCGGTCCCGGCATGGCCAAGCAGATGATCTATACCGCCCGCAACATCAAGGCGGACGAGGCGCTGCGCATCGGTCTGGTGAATGCCGTTTATCCGCTCGCGGAGCTTTACGCTGCGGCGGAGAAGCTGGCGGGTCAGATCGCTGCCAACGCGCCCATTGCGGTGCGCGCATCCAAGAAGGCCATCAACGATGGGCTTCAGGTCGATATCGACCGCGCCATCGTGGTCGAAGAGAAGGCCTTCGGTTCCTGCTTCCAGAGCGCGGACCAGCAGGAGGGCATGGGCGCCTTCCTCGAAAAGCGCAAGCACGAGCCCTTTATCAACAAGTGATTCCATAAAGTTATATATTATATTGTAGGAGGATACACACAATGAAAGTTGCAGTTTTCGGCGCCGGTACCATGGGCAGCGGCATCGCTCAGGTCTTCGCGGCCAAGGGCCACACCGCTCTGATGTACGCTTCCAGCGTCGCTTCCGCTCAGCGCCACAAGGACAAGCTCGCCGCTTCCCTGCAGAAGCGCGTCGAGAAGGGCAAGATGACCGAAGAGGCCAAGGACGCGATCCTCAACAACATCCTCGTCGAGGAGAAGTCCGCCGCCGCTGACGCTGACCTCATCATCGAGTGCGTCAAGGAAGAGATGGGCACCAAGCGCGAGCTGCTCTGCGAGCTCGATGAGATGTGCAAGGACACCACCGTCTTCGCCACCAACACCTCTTCTCTCTCCGTCACCGAGATGGGTCTCGGCCTCAAGCACGCCGTCATCGGCATGCACTTCTTCAACCCCGTGCCCAGCATGAAGCTCGTTGAGGTCATCCGCGGCGCCAACACCACGCAGGAGACCTTCGACTTCATCTACAACCTCTCCAAGGAGATCGGCAAGGAGCCCGTTGAGGTCGCCGAGGCTCCCGGTTTCGTCGTCAACAAGATCCTGATCCCCATGATCAACGAGGCCATCGGCCTGGTCGAGACCGGCGTTGCCTCCGTTGAGGACATCGACAAGGCCATGATGCTCGGCGCGAACCACCCGATGGGTCCCCTCGCTCTGGGCGATTTCATCGGTCTGGACGTCTGCCTCGCCATCATGAACGTTCTCTACAGCGAGACCGGCGATCCGAAGTATCGTCCCGCTCTGCTGCTCAAGAAGATGGTTCGCGGCGGCCAGCTCGGCAAGAAGTCCGGCAAGGGCTTCTATGATTACAGCAAGAAGTAATTACCCCCCTGAAAAGGTCAAAAAAGGAAGGCGGCTCAAAGGAGTTGCCTTCCTTTTTCCACTTTGGAATGCAAGCAATTCCTGAAAATGAAGGAAAACTGTCATAAAAGAAACGAAAACGACAAAAAGCCGCGGACGGATTCAGCAAAAAGCACGAATTCCAAAAAGGAATGATAGTTCCTCTTGCGAAAATGAAACGCACAGGATATAATGAGAGCTACGGAACTGATTTGTGAAAAATTAGACAATCCAATTATTTTTATAGTGAAGGAGCAAAAGACTATGGATTTCCATCTGTCCAAAGAACATCTGCTGGTCCGCAAAATGTATCGCGAATTTGCAGAAAATGAAGTCAAGCCTTTAGCTGAGGAACTCGATGAGGAAGAGCGCTTCCCCATGGAGACCGTCGAAAAGATGGCCAAGCTCGGCATGATGGGTATTTACTTCCCGAAGCAGTACGGCGGCGCCGGCGGCGATGTTCTCAGTTATGCCATGTGCGTGGAGGAGCTCGCTAAGGTTTGCGGCACCACCGCTGTTATCGTTTCCGCCCACACCTCCCTCTGCTGCGCTCCCATTTTCGAGAACGGCACCGAGGAGCAGAAGATGAAGTATCTGCCTGACCTTCTGTCCGGCCGCAAGATCGGCGCGTTCGGTCTGACCGAGCCCGGCGCCGGTACCGACGCCTCCGGCCAGCAGACCACCGCTGTCAAGAATGAGAACGGCGACTACGTCCTCAACGGCAGCAAGTGCTTCATCACCAACGGCAACGTCGCTTCCACCTTCGTTGTGTTCGCGATGACCGACAAGAGCAAGGGCAACCACGGTATCTCCGCGTTCATCGTTGAGAGCACCTTCCCCGGCTTCTCCACCGGTAAGCACGAGAAGAAGATGGGTATCCGCGGCAGCTCCACCTGCGACCTCGTTTTCGAGGATTGCGTCGTTCCCAAGGAGAACCTGCTCGGTAAGGAAGGCGAGGGCTTCAAGATCGCTATGAAGACCCTCGACGGCGGCCGTATCGGCATTGCTTCCCAGGCTCTGGGTCTTGCCGAGGGCGCCATCAACGAGGCGGTCAAGTACACCAAGGAGCGCGTCCAGTTCGGCCGCCGCCTGAGCCAGTTCCAGAACACCCAGTTCCAGCTGGCCGACATGCACACCCGCACGCAGGCTGCCCAGTACCTCGTGTACGCGGCTGCCATGAAGAAGCAGAATCACGAGGATTACTCCATGGACGCCGCTATGGCCAAGCTCTTCGCGGCCGAGACGGCTTCTGACGTCACCCGCCGCGCTGTCCAGCTCTTCGGCGGCTACGGCTACACCCGCGAGTATCCCGTTGAGCGCATGATGCGCGACGCCAAGATCACCGAGATCTACGAGGGCACTTCCGAGGTCCAGCGTATGGTCGTCGCCAAGTATCTTGGTGTGAACTGAAAAAGGAGGTAAAGATATAATGAAGATTCTTGTTTGCGTTAAGCAGGTCCCCGATACCTCCGGTAAGGTCGCCGTCAATCCCGACGGTACCCTGAACCGCGCTTCCATGCAGACCATCATCAACCCCGATGATATGAACGCCGTTGAGGCCGCGCTCAAGCTCAAGGACGAGCTGGGCTGCAAGGTCACGGTCGTCACCATGGGTCCCCCGCCGGCAGAAGGCATGCTGCGCGAGCTGATGGCCATGGGCGCGGATGACGGCTATCTCGTTTCCGCCCGTGAGTTCGGCGGCTCCGATACTTATGCCACCTCTCAGATTCTTGCCGCCGCGCTCGATACCATCGGTCTCGACGATGACGATATCGTCTTCTGCGGCCGTCAGGCCATCGACGGCGATACCGCTCAGGTCGGCCCGCAGATCGCTGAAAAGCTGCACCTGCCCCAGATCACCTACGCCGCCGACATCACCAAGGACGGCGACACCCTGACCGTCAAGCGCATGCTCGAGGACGGCTATATGACCATCAAGGCGCATACGCCCTGCCTCATCACCTGCATCAAGGAGCTCAATACCCCGCGCTATATGACCGTTTCCGGTGTGTTTGAGTGCTACTCCAAGCCCATGACCGTGCTGGACTACAACGCCCTGAAGGATCACCCCCTGATCGATGCCACCACCATCGGCCTCAAGGGCTCCCCGACCAACATCCTGACCTCCTTCACGCCGCCCCAGAAGGGCGCTGGCCAGATGCTCGAGGGCAACGACATGGCTACCTGCGAGAAGCTCGCCGGCATCCTGCTCGAAAAACACATCATTTAAGGAAAGGAGATCAATACGATGCGTAACGAAGTGAAACTTGCTAATCCCAACTATGACTCCTCCAAGATCGAAGAGTTCAAGAACGTATGGGTCTTCTGCGAACAGCGTCAGGGCCAGATGATGTCCACCTCCTATGAGCTGATCTCCGAAGGCCGCAAGCTGGCGGACGAGCTGGGCGTGAAGCTCTGCGGTCTGCTGGTCGGCGACAACGTCGGCGATCTCGCTGAGAGCATCGGCGGCTACGGCGCTGACGAGGTCATCGTCTGCGACCACCCCCTGCTGAAGAACTACACGACCGACGCCTATGCCAAGGTCATCTGCGACGTCATCTCCGAGATGAAGCCCGAGGCATTCCTCATCGGCGCGACTAATATCGGCCGCGACCTCGGCCCCCGCTGCGCGGCTCGTCTGCACACGGGTCTGTGCGCCGACTGCACGCACCTCGATGTTGACATGCCCATCTACAAGGACTTCCTGCGCGGCGCTTCCACGCTGCCCGAGGAGAAGATCGCCGGCATGGCGACTGCAAAGGTCATGGGCAAGGACCATGACGTGTCCCGCGACCTGAAGATGACCCGCCCGGCGTTCGGCGGCAACCTGATGGCCACCATCATCTGCCCGCGCTTCCGTCCCTCCATGGCGACGGTCCGTCCCGGCGTGATGAAGAAGGCTCCCTATGACGAAGCCAAGGCCAAGGCTGTGAAGATCACCAAGTATGATGTCAAGCTGGACGCTTCCGATCTCGAGACCGAGGTCGTTGAGGTCGTCAAGGCTGCCAAGAAGCTCGTTGACCTGATCGGCGCCGACTACATCGTTTCCGTCGGCCGCGGCATCAGCAAGGACGTTGAAGGCGGCATCAAGCTCGCGCAGGATCTCGCCGACGTGCTCGGCGGCGTTGTCGGCGGCAGCCGTGTTGCCATCGACTCCGGCTGGCTCACTGCCGACCATCAGGTCGGTCAGACCGGCAAGACCGTTCACCCGAAGGTCTACATCGCCCTCGGTATCTCCGGCTCCATCCAGCACAAGGCCGGTATGAGCGAGTCCGAGTGCATCATCGCGGTCAACAAGAACGACACCGCGCCGATCTTCGAGATCGCCGACTACGGCATCTGCGGCGACCTGTTCAAGGTCACCCCGATGCTGATCGAGGCCTTCAAGGCCGCAAAGGCGAGCAAGTAAGACAATTTCAAAAAAGAAGGGCATCGTTTTGCGATGCCCTTCTTTTTTGATTTTTTGCAGGCCGCTGCGCGCATAAATCAACCGCCGCAGGCGGTCGATTTCCACACTTGCGGGCGAGAAGTATTTTTCTGACGCACACGCCCCAGGGCGGCTTCTCTTGCCGCTGCGCGGCAATTCACCTTCTGTCGTCAGAAAAATGATTATAATTATTTCGCGCCTATGGGCGCGAAACTCTGCGAGGCTTTTTGCCGAGTTGGTGTCGGTGACATGCGTTTTGACAAAATTTACGTCTGGTTTCTTGTTGCTTCGTGCGCATACTATTGCTTGGGTATCGCGGGAGATGAACGTAAGGAGAAATGCAGCAATGAAGCAGACCCTTGCCATGCTTTTTGTGACGGCGCTGCTGCTCTTCTCGCTCGCGGGCTGCGGGGAGAAGAAGGACAGCAACACCGCCAACGGCCCGTCGACCGGTACGACCGACAACGGCGCGGCGGACAGCGGCAAAAAAAAGGATAACATGCCGGGCGACGACATGAGCGGCGAAAACAAAAAAGACGACAGCGTGACCGGCGACGGCATGATGGGCGACGACATGGACGGCGACGGAGAGAATACGACACGCAGCGTCGACCGCCGCAATGCCGCCGCGAGCGCCAGCGACCGCAGCCGCTATTTTGGCAGCGACAAGACCATCACGCACGAAAACGGCAACCTCTACGGCAAGACCTATCTGAACCCCGAGACGGAAAAGAGCGCAAACGCGCAGCTGCGCAGCAACGGACGCAGTTTGACAGGCACAAATATCAATGGAATCTCGAACGATGTGCGCTACCGGCAGATGCTGTCGAACGGCCGCGTGCACGACACGGACGGCTTTTTGTTCGACGGCGAAAATACGCACTACAACACCTTAAAGTGAAGAAAGCGGGAGCGGCATGCTCCCGCTTAGCTTTTGCCGTATTGACGAACCGCATTCACCTGGATATAATGAAATACAACAGAAAGGAAGTGCCGCCCTATGGATCGTGAGCTTCGCGTTGTTCTCTCCGCCCGTGTGTTTTCCGACCAGAAATGCTTTGGCCCCGGCGTGTCCCAGCTTTTGAAGCGCGTAGACGAGCTGCATTCGCTGCGCGCGGCGGCGCTGTCGATGTCCATGGCCTACTCCAAGGCGTGGACGGTCGTCCGCAATGCCGAGGACGGGCTGGGCTTCCATCTTTTGACCTCCACGGCGGGCGGCAAGCACGGCGGCGGCGCGGTACTGACGGACGAGGCGCGGCAGATGCTCACCGCCTACGATGAATACTGCGAGAAGCTGCGCGCCTACGGCGAGAAGCTCTTTGAAGAGACCTTTGCCTTTTACGATGACATTCCCAAGCAGGAAGTGCATAAAAAGGAGGAACGATATGCTCGGTAAGCTTTGCGTCTGCGGACACGAAATGAAGCCTCAGGAGAAGCAGACGCTCGAGATGAACGGCTTGAGCCTCGGCTCGAATCTCTGGACCGATCATGTCGAGGTGGATATGTACATCTGCTCGTGGTGCGGCCGCATGGCATTCTTTGAACCGGAGGACGTGCGCGAAAAGCGCTTTCGGGATGCCTGCGAGGAGATGACGATGGACGAGTTGCGTGCGATCGTTTACGATGCCAATCCGGATATGCTGCGCGCTGTTGCGCGTGAGCGCATTGAAGAGCTGGAGTCGATCGAGCGTTACAAGGCGGAGCAGAAGCAAAAAGAGGAGGAAAGGCGTGCAAAGCGCAAAAAACTCTTTTCGGGCATTCTCGGCAGAGACGAGGACGACGGCAAGCCGCCCAAAAACCGCCCGCCGGAGTTTTGATGAATTTATTGTAAAAGTGCGCACACTGTGCGCACTTTTTGCTTGACAAACGGGCGCGGCGGGTGTACACTCCCATCATCAAAATGGCTTGGATAGGGAAGAAACCGGAGTTCGCCGCCAAGAGAGGGACGCATTTGGTGCAAGCGTCCTGCGTGCAGAGCCGGCAGTACCACCCTTGAGCCGCCCGCGAAACAAGCGGGACGGGATCGCCCGTTACAGCGGACACAAGCGGCGCAAAATGCGCAAGCAGGGTGGAACCGTGGAGTATTTGAATGCTTCACCCCTGAGAACATCGGGGGTGGAGCTTTTTTGCACCCTCAAGCAACATGGAGGTAAATAACATGTCTGAAGAAGTCAAGATCAACGAAGAAAACAAGTACAGCTTTGAAAATCCCGAGTACCGCAGAACTTATTGGCACACCTGCTCCCACGTGCTGGCGCAGGCCGTCAAGCGCCTCTGGCCCGAGGTGAAGCTCGCCATCGGCCCGAGCATCGAGACGGGTTTCTATTACGACCTGCTCGCGCCGTTCGCCTTCACGCCGGAGGATCTGGAGAAGATCGAGGCCGAGATGCGCAAGATCTGCAAGGAAAAGCTCAAGCTCGAGCGCTTTGAACTCCCGCGCGAGGAAGCCATCAAGTTCATGGAGGAAAAGGACGAGCCGTTTAAAGTCGAGCTCATCAACGACCTGCCCGAGGACGCGCATATCAGCTTCTACAAGCAGGGTGAGTTCACCGACCTCTGCGCCGGCCCGCACCTCGATTCTACGGGCCGCATCAAGGGCAACGCCATCAAGCTGACCGCCTGCAACGCCGCCTACTGGCGCGGCGACTCGAAGCGCGAGACGCTCCAGCGCATCTACGGCGTCGCCTTCCCGAAGAAAGAAGAGCTGGACGAGTATCTTGCCAAGCTTGAGGAAGCCAAAATGCGCGACCACCGCAAGCTTGGCCGCGAGCTGGGACTGTTTATGACCGACGAGCTGGTCGGCCGCGGCCTGCCGATGTTCCTGCCCAAGGGCTACACGGTCTGGCGCATTCTGGAAAACTATATCCGCGACAAGGAACTCAAGCTGGGCTATCAGCACGTGCTCACGCCCTGCATCGGCACGGTCGATCTCTACAAGACCTCCGGTCACTGGGATCACTATAAGCAGAATATGTTCCCCGCGATGGAGGTGGACGACGAGGTCTACGTCCTGCGCCCGATGAACTGCCCGCACCATATGCGCATCTATGCGAACCAGCCCCACTCCTACCGCAACCTGCCCGTGCGTATCGGCGAGATCGCCCACGATTTCCGCTACGAAGCGTCCGGCACGCTCAAGGGCATCGAGCGCGGCCGCCATTTCTGCCAGAACGATGCGCACCTGTTCGTCACGCCTGAGCAGATCAAGGACGAATTCTCCAAGGTCTGCGACCTGATCTTCGAGACCTACAAGGATTTCGGCATCACGGATTACCGCTGCGTGCTGTCGCTGCGCGATCCGGCGGACAAGGAAAAGTATCACGATGACGACGAGATGTGGAACACCGCCGAAAACGCGCTGCGCGAGGTGCTCAACGAGCTCGGCATCCACTACACCGAGGAGATCGGCGAGGCGGCGTTCTACGGCCCCAAGCTGGACGTGAACGTGCGCCCGGCTGTCGGCGCGGAGTACACGCTGTCCACCTGCCAGCTCGACTTCTGCCTGCCGGCCAAGTTCCACCTGACCTATATCGACTCCAACGGCGAGGAGAAGACGCCCGTGGTGCTGCACCGCGCGATCCTCGGCTCGCTCGACCGCTTTATGGCGTATCTCATCGAAGAGACGATGGGTGCGTTCCCGACATGGCTCGCTCCTGTGCAGGCAAAGTTCCTGCCCGTGACCGACCGCGCGAACGAATATTGCGAAAAGCTCGCCGCGCAGCTGGAGGAGCAGGGCTTCCGCACCGAGGTCGATTACCGCAACGAGAAGATCGGCCGGAAGATCCGCGATGCGCAGACCGAGAAGGTGCCCTACATGGTCATCGTCGGCGACCGCGACATGGAAAACGGCACTGTGTCCCCGCGCCACCGCGCGGACGGCGACCTCGGCGCGATGAGCGTGGACGAGTTCTCCGCGCTGCTCAGGCGGGTCGTGGACAATAAAGAGAAGAAGTGATCCCCGTAAAGTAAAGCACGCGTAAGCAGGGGCGGCGTCAAGCCGCCCCTGTTTTTTGATTTCGCTGAAAAACGGCAAGCATAACAAAAAATGCGGGGATGAAAAGTTTATTTACGCAAAAAATTGTGAATAATTTGGCGAAATGTCCAAAAATACAAAAGTCGCTTGAAATGAACTGCGGATTCGGTTATAATGACTACGCCTGAAAGAGGCACAAATAATTTCGGCTGCGATTTCGGACGGCGGACGCGGCCGGCGCGCTGTGTTTTAGTGAGCGGCACGCCGGAAACGTTTGCGGGCCGGACCGCACCGGCAAATCAAAAAAGGAGATTGCGTATGAAAAAGTTCTTAGCTCTGCTGCTCTCCGTCGTTATGGTCCTCGCTCTTGTCGCCTGCGGCGGCGAGAAGACCGACGACACCCAGAACCCCGGCGACGGTCAGACCTCCACCGAGCCCGTTGCCATCACTCTGGCGACCGGCGGCACCTCCGGCACCTACTATGCTGTCGGCGGCGTTATGAAGACCGTTCTCGACTCCAAGCTGACCCTCTCTTCCCTGAACGTTGAGTCCACCGGCGCTTCCGTCGCGAACGTCAACATGATCACCGACGGCCAGGCTCAGATGGCCATCCTCCAGTCCGACGTTATCAACTATGCCCACACCGGCACCAACTCCTTCGAGGGTGCTCCGGAAGACAACGCTCTGTGGGTCGCCGGTATCTACAACGAGACCGTTCAGATCCTCGCCAAGCCCGGCATCAACACCGTGTCTGACCTCAAGGGCAAGACCGTCTGCGTCGGCGACGTCGGTTCCGGTACCGAGATCAACGCCTGGCAGGTGCTCAGCGCTGCGGGCCTGACCAAGGACGACATCAATGCTGTGAACGGCTCCTTCCAGGATGGCGTTGACCAGCTCAAGGACGGCAAGATCGATGCCGCCTTCACTGTCGCCGGTGCCCCCACCACCGCTATCGTTGACTATGCCACCACCAACACCCTGAACCTCGTCTCCCTCTCCGATGACGAGCTCAAGGCCATTCAGGCTGAGTATCCGTTCCTGATCCGTGACGACCTCAAGGCCGGCACCTACACCGGTCAGGACAAGGATGTCGTCTGCGTCGCCATTCAGGCTACTCTCGTTGCTTCCAAGGATCTGAGCGAGGACGTCGTTTATGAGCTCCTCAAGGCCATGTTCGACAACAAGGACGCTCTGACCGAGGGTCACGCCAAGTTCGGTTTCCTGGATCCCACCTCTGCTTCCGCCGGTGCTACCGTCCCCATGCATCCCGGTGCTGAGAAGTACTACAAGGAAGTTGGCGTTCTGTAAGCAGAACAGTAACTGCTGAAAGTGTATTGACGTGAGGTCAAATTTGCGGAGATACATAACTGCGGCCGCCGCAATAATGTTAATTATTGCGGCGGCTGCCGTATTGATTTCACGCGCAGGGCACTACCTCACCCTGCGCAACCGCGACACGGGAGAGGTCTACGCCCGCTACCGCATGGACGAGGGCGACCGCTTTTCCGTGACGTTTATCCATTCGGTGAACAAATACCCCCTGACCGATACCTATGAGATCGAGGATGGAACGATCTATGTGGAAGAGACGACCTATTGCTCGTTCGGCGCCGGCGTACAGACAGAGCTGAACCCCGGCGAAACGCTCGACAAGGTCTATATTGACCGGCCGGACTATCAGGGCTGGGCAATGGTCATCGGAAACATCCATCAGGACAGAACGAATGTCGGCTATATCGTCGGCACGGTCTCCGACCATGTGCTGAACGTGAATGGCGAAGACATCAGTCTGCGTGATTTGTGTGGAAAAAACGCGCCTGTGCGTTTTAACTATGAGTTCTGGCTCTTGTGAGGGTGCACAGACGCTCAATAATAGAACAAGGAGGAAATTGCATCATGGCTGAAAACGAAAACCTCAACAATGTTGCTGCCGGCACCGATGTCGGCACAATGGAAGATGTTGAGGCAATAATGAAAAAGTACGACCGTGAGTCGAACACGCGCATCTGGGAGGGTACGCCCAAAAAGGTCCTGCGTTTCTTCACGGCGGCTTTCGGTATTTTCCTGATCGTGATGAACATGTGGCTGAAGATGGACGAGCGTGCGCGCCGCCCGATCTTCCTGGGTCTTGTCATCCTGCTCGTGTTCATCTATTACCCGATGAAGAAGGGTTCCCAGAAGGTCAACTATATGCCCTGGTACGATATCGTGCTGGCGCTGGTCGGCTCGTTCTGCTACTTCTTCTATCCCCTGAATCTGGAGCGCATTGTCAAGCTCGGCACCCGTATCCAGAAGGACTTCGTGCTTCAGATCGGCGATCTGAGCATTCCGCTGCTGATCGTCTTTGCCATTGTCGGTACGCTCATTCTGGTCGAGTGCTGCCGCCGCGTGGTCGGTATGCCGATCATCTGCGTGGCCGCCGTGTTCGTGCTCTACGCCTTCTTCGGCGCGGGCAAGACACTCACGACCGTTATGTATAACCTCTTCTACACTACCACCGGTATCCTCGGCACCCCGATCGGCGTCTGCTCCACTTACATCGCGTTGTTCGTTATCTTCGGCGCTTTCCTGGAGGCCACGGGCGTTGCAAACTTCTTCATCGACTGCGCAAACGCGCTGGTCGGCTGGGCGAGCGGCGGCCCTGCCAAGGTCGCGGTCGTTTCCTCCGCCCTCTGCGGCATGGTTTCCGGCTCCTCCGTCGGTAACACTGTTACCACCGGCTCCGTCACCATCCCGATGATGAAGAAGACCGGCTATCCGCCGGAGTTCGCCGGCGCTGTTGAGGCGGCTGCCTCCACCGGCGGTCAGATCATGCCCCCGATCATGGGCGCGGCTGCGTTCCTGATGGCGGAAATGGTCGGCGTTCCTTACGCTGATATCATCGTGCGCGCGATCCTGCCCGCGTTCCTGTACTTCCTCGGCATCTTCCTCGGCGTCCACTTCAAGGCCAAGAAGCTCGGCCTCAAGGGTCTGCCCCGCGAGGAGCTGCCCAAGTGGAAGATCCTGCTGCCGATGATCTACCTCATCCTCCCGCTGGTCGTTCTGGTCTACATGATCATGATCGGCTTCACGATGGCGACCGCCGCCGTGTATGCAACGCTTTACTGCGTGGTCGTCGCCATGATCAGCCGCGAGGCGGGCAAGAAGAAGCTCGTTATGGCGCTTCCTCTGCTCCCCCTGCTGTTCATGACGCTCATGAGCCGCAGCTTTGAGCCGGGCACCTTCATGGGCGAAAACGGCGTTACGCTGTGCCTGCTGATCGCGCTGGCCCTGATCATTGTCAACTACTTCCTCAGCAAGCCCAACGTCAAGAGCCTGCCCACCATTATCGACGCCTTTGAAAACGGCGGCAAGAACTGCCTGAGCGTCGGTATCGCCTGCGGTATGGCCGGTATCATCGCCGGCGTTGTCACCATGACCGGCCTCGGCCAGGTCCTGATCGGCGCGATCGTCAGCATCGCCGGTGACCACCTGATCATTGCTCTCGTGCTGACGATGCTCTGCTGCATCGTGCTCGGCATGGGCGTTCCCACCACGGCGAACTACATCATCATGGCCACCACCTGCGCGCCGATCCTTGCCACCGGTATGGGTCTCGACCTGATGGCTGCCCACATGTTCTGCTTCTACTTCGGTATCGTCGCGGACATCACCCCGCCGGTCGCGCTGGCTGCCTATGCAGGCTCCGCCATCGCCAAGGCTCCCCCGATGAAGACCGCCTGGAACGCGACCCGTCTTGCTATCGCGGCGTTCATCATCCCCTACATCTTTGCTTACAATAACGCGATGATCTTCGTCGGCGAACACGTCACCGTCTGGAACGTTGCCTCCATCACGATCTCCGCAACGCTCGGTATGGCGTCCATCGCTGCGGGTCTGATGGGCTACCTGATCCGCGACATGAAGTGGATCAGCCGCGCAGCTCTGATTATCGGCGGCCTGCTGATGGTCTATCCCGGCACGGTCACCGACTTGATCGGCCTTGCGGTTCTGATTGCCATCTTCGTTCTCCAGCGCATCGAGAACAAGAAGGATAAGGCTGCCGTATCCGTGTAAGGCAAAGCAATATGCACCAGAAAAGAGACTGCTTCGGCAGTCTCTTTTTTGCGCATACGCAGCCGCGGCAGCGCATAGGGTGGGGGAGATAAGGAGGTCGTTTTTATGCCAAGGATCTATTTGAGTCCCTCCACACAGGACTGGAACCCCTACGTTGACGGCAGCGGCAGCGAGGAATACTGGATGAATCTGCTGGCTGACGCGCTCGAGCCGTATCTTTACGCCAACGCCATCTCCTTCGTGCGCAACACGCCGGAGATGACCGCCGCCTCGTCCATCGCACAGGCGAACAGCCTCGGCGGCTTCGACTTTTATCTTGCCCTGCACTCGAACGCCTCGGGCGAGGGGCAGGCGGGGAAAAACCGCGGCATCATCGTTTTTTACTATCCCACGAGCAGCGACGGAAAGCACGCCGCTGAGCTGTTCGCGGCGCAGCTGCGCAAGGTCTATCCTTTGCCCGCGCAGGTGACGACGCAGGCCACCACTTCGCTCGGAGAGGTGCGGCAGCCCAAATACCCCGCCAATCTTATCGAGCTGGGCTACCACGATAACTATGACGACGCGCGATGGATCGAAAACAACCTTGACGCTGCGGCGCAGGCGATCGCGCGAGGGTTGACGGATTACTTCGGGCTGCCCTTTATTTATCCGCAGCTTGTGCGTACAGGCGTGGTGACCACGGAGGGCTCGCCGCTGCTGCTGCGCGCGTATCCGGGGATCGACGGGGAAGTGGTCGGCAGCATGCCGAACGGCGCGGACGTGCTTATTTACGGCAGCTATCAGGGGTGGTATTCCATCAGCTGCGATGGCCGGCAGGGTTATGCGGCACAGGCGTATATCGTTGGTTGAGAACAGGCCGCGCCCATGATTTGGGCGCGACTTTTTCTTGACAGACGATCACAAAAAGTTTACAATATACGGTGGATTTATGGAGGGGAGAGAGGGGAATCTCCCGTTTGTTGATTCAACGACCCATTTTATAGATCGAAACAAGACACACAGGAGGAATACATGATAAGCTATCTCTATGCCGCGCTGATCGCGGCGGGGACGCTCTTGATTGGCATTCTTCTTGGTATTTGGATTCGCAAGAGAGCCGCCAAGCGCGCCGAGGAGAAGATCTCCAACGCCGATGAAGAGGCTCTTCGTATTGTCAACGAGGCGATCAAGAGCGCCGAAAGCAAGAAACGCGAAGTCATGTTGGAAGCAAAGGAAGATATCCTGCGCTCCCGAAACGAATACGAGAAGGAAGTCAAGGAACGCCGCGCCGAGCAGCAGAAGCAGGAGCGCAGGCTCCAGCAGAAGGAGGAGAACCTCGACCGCAAGACGGACGCGCTGGAAAAGCGCGAGGAGGCCCTCAACCAGAAGCACGCCGCTCTGGACAAGGAAAACGAAGAGATCAAGATCATCAAGCGCAGCCAGACCGAAATGCTCGAGCGCATTTCCGGTTTTACTGCCGAGGAAGCCAAGAAATACCTGATCGAGCAGGTTGAGAGCGAAGTGACGCACGAGACTGCCCTCAAGATCAAGGAACTGGAACAGCGCGCAAAGGACGAGGCGGATACCCGCGCCCGCGAGATCGTCGCCTCTGCCATTCAGCGCTGTGCCGCCGACCATGTCGCCGAGATCACCGTCAGTGTGGTTCCCCTGCCCAATGACGAGATGAAGGGCCGCATCATCGGCCGCGAAGGGCGCAACATCCGTACCATCGAAACGCTCACGGGCGTTGACCTTATCATCGACGATACGCCCGAGGCCATCACCGTTTCCTGCTTTGAGCCCGTGCGCCGCGAGGTGGCGCGCCTGGCGCTCGAAAAGCTCATCGCCGACGGCCGCATCCATCCTACGCACATCGAAGAGATGGTCAACAAGGCCCGCCGCGAGGTGGACGCCGTCATCAAGTCTGAGGGTGAGCGCGCTGTGCTGGAGACCGGCATCCGCGGTCTGCACCCCGAGCTTGTCAAGATGCTCGGCCGCCTGCATTACCGCACGAGCTACGGTCAGAACGTCTTGCAGCACTCTATTGAGGTCTCGCACCTTGCGGGCATGATGGCTGCCGAGCTGGGCGCGGACGTTTACGCCGCCAAGCGCGCAGGCCTGCTGCACGATATCGGCAAGGCTGTCGATCATGAGATGGAGGGCACGCACGTCGCCCTCGGCGTGGAGTTTCTGCGCAAGTACCACGAAAAGGACGACATCATTCACGCGGTGCAGGCGCACCATAACGACGTGGAGCCGCAGACCATCGTTGCCTGTCTCGTGCAGGCGGCCGACGCGATCTCTGCCGCCCGTCCCGGCGCCCGCCGCGAGAATCTGGAGAACTACATTAAGCGCCTCGAGCAGCTTGAGGAGATCACCGGCAGCTATCCGGGCGTCGATAAGGCGTATGCCATTCAGGCCGGCCGCGAGGTGCGCGTGATGGTCAAGCCCGATCAGGTCAGCGAGGACCAGATGGTCATTCTGGCGCGCGAGCTTGCCAAGAAGATCGAGGAAGAGATGGAATATCCCGGCCAGATCAAGGTGCACGTCCTGCGCGAGACGACCGCCATCGAATACGCAAAATAACGAAAAGGCTCCGCTTTTGCGCGGTGCCCGTAAAACAGGAAAGAATTAAAAGTCCCGATTTTCGGGGAGAGTACGGCGTGACTTCGGTCACGCCGTTTCTCCTTGCATCAATAAGTTTAGCGGGATAAATCCTGCACCATCGTAGTAAATTTCGATTTTCTGCTGACGTTTGCCGGAAGACTTGTCCGGCGCACCTACATAGATGGCACTGACCATATCTCGCAGCGCATCAGGAGTCAGAGAATTCAGATCCTGATAGTGTTTTGCTTTCTGAATAAATTTCTCCAATCGCTCATTCTGACGCTCCTGTTCTTCGATATTCTTCTGAAGCTCTACAGCGTCCATTCTGAGCTTTTTCTGTTCCGCTTCATAGTTGCCACTCATCATAGAAAAACGCTCGTCAGACAGTTTCCCTTTGGCATTGTCCTCATAAATCTTCACGAACAGTCTGTCCAACTCAGCAATACGTTTTTCAGCCTGTGTCAGCTGCTTTCTGCATGCCTGTATCTTTTCATCACTTTCTATTTTTAGCTGTTCCTGCACAACTGCACGGAAGTGATCTTCATAGTGGAGAATATAGCTGATGACAGTTTCCATGTGCATCCACACCATATCCTCCAAAACGACTGCACGGATGTAGTGGGATTTGCATTTTTCATCGTTCTTACGATGGGTGGAACACTCGAAGAAATCCTGTCGCTTCTCAAAATTGTTAGCTGTGCAGTAATACAGCTTCTCACCACAATCGGCACAATACACCATGCCGGAGAACAGGCTTGTTTTACCTGTCTTGGATCTGCGTTGGCGATTCTGACGCAACACCTGAACCTTCTCGAATATATCCTCTGGAATGATCGCTTCGTGAGTATCATAGAAAACAGAGTGATTTTCTACCGGATTGTCACGCTTTTTCTTGTCCCAAATGGAATTGGTAAAGGTCTTGAAGTTGACGATACAGCCTGTATATTCTCTGCGTTCCAGTATTTTTCTCACTGTGGTCTGATGCCATTTACTTGGATTCTCCGGTGTCGCCTGTGGAGTATTTAAGCCCTGCTTCTGCTTATAGGCTGTTGGAGTAAGTACCTTGTCCTTGGTCAGCTGCGTTGCAATCTGGCTCGGCCCACGTCCCTCCATTGCCATCTTGAAGATATACTTTATAACGATAGCTGCTTCTTCATCAACGAGCCAACGGGTGAGATCATCCGGATTTTTCATATATCCGTAGGGAACATTGGTGGTAAGTGGAATACCTCGGGAACCTTTGGATTTATTGACGGCTCTGATTTTGCGACTGGTATCACGGGCATAAAACTCGTTAGTCAACCTCGAATAAAGAATGACGGCTTATGCTTCAATATATCCGACAAAATTGTAGTAGATGTGAATATCGCGTTCCTCGTGATCGTCCACGGTATAGCGTTCGCTGATCTCAATTTTCTGAATCAGGCGCACCAGCGTGGGACGGTCTAATTCCTCAAGCTGGGCGTAATCCTGCATCATGTCCAGCCATGCGTCCACAGAGGATTCTGTTTCGAGGCGGGCGGCAAGCTGTTCTGTCAGTTCCTTGCGGCGCTCCTGCTTTTCCCGGCGCTCGGCCTCATACTGATTGAGGAGATTAACGCACACGCTCTCCGGGATGTGCCCCAGCACCTTATCCTCATAAGCGGACTGAATCAGCTTATCCAGCTCCGGCAGCCGTTTTCCGATGGCGTTCAGCTCCGCTTGCAGCGTTCGCGTACGCTCCGCGCTGGCGTTCTGTTCCCTCGCTAAAAGCTGCGCCCTCAGCGTCTCACGGCTGTTCTGCGCCCACATTGCCTTGCAACGAATGTCTGTCATGACGATCTGCGTCAGCACCTTCTGGTTGATGTAATGGGACGAACAGGCATTTTTGCCGCCCGATGCGTAGCGGTTGCAGACATACGCCTTGTATTCCGGCTCTTTCTCGGAAACCTTTTTGCGATAGTCCCGCATATACCGCATGGACGATCCACAGTCCATACACCGCAGCAGACCGCCGAACAGGGCAACCGTGCCGCTCTTGCCGCTGCGCCCTCTTACCGGGTGGTTGTCCATCCGCTGCACGGCGTCCCACGTCTCTTGTGGGATCAACGGCTCATGGGTGTTTTCCACCTTGATCCATTCGGATTCCGGTTTGCTGACCTGTTTGTGGTTTTTGTAGGACACCGTGCCGGTCTTGTTCTGTACCATGTGACCGATATAAACCTCATTGCGGAGAATGGTTTTGACCGTCACATCGTTCCAGAACGGTGTCTCGCCACGCAGATTTTCCCGCCCCTCCGCCATGTAATAGAAGCTCCTTGGCGCAGGGACTTTTTCCGCGTTGAGCTGCAAGGCGATCTTGCGGAAGCCGTACCCCTGCAAGCGCAGATCGAAGATGTGCCGCACCACGGGAGCCGTCACCGGATCGATCTCAAGAACGTGCTTGTCCGCCTCGCTTTTCTTATAGCCGAGGGGCGCATAGCAGCCGACATACTTGCCGCTCTTGAACGTGGACAGCTTCACCGCCTTGATCTTGCTGCTGGTGTCCCGCGCGTAGAGGTCATTCATCACATTTTTCAGAATGACCAGCATCTCATTGTTCTTGCGGAGCGTATCAACACCGTCATTCAACGCAATGAAACGGCAGCCGAGGGACGGAAACACAAAGTCTGTGTACTTGCCCGCTTCGATGTAATCTCTACCGAGGCGAGATAGGTCTTTGCAGAGGACAAGATTGATCTTGTGATCCGTGGCGTCCTGCACCAGCCGGTTCAGCCCCGGACGGTCGAAGGTCGTACCCGAAACGCCGTCATCACAGTAATAATCGTACAGCGTCCAGCCCTGTTCCCGCACATAGCGGGAGAGCATTTCCTTTTGATTTTCTATGGACACGGATTCCCCGGCACGCTCATCGTCCCGGCTCAGCCGTGCGTAAATACCAACGATATAATTTTCCTGCATTTTCTTATTTAACCTCCCGAAATGCAGTGCGTGATACAATCAGAAATCTGCAATGATTATACCACAGCACGGCTATAGATTCCACTGGGCAATGTGCCGGGATTCAGTTCTCCCGATTGACTTTTTCGAGGGAGAGGGCATCCAGCACGTCCCCCATCTGCTGCTCTGCGACAAAGAAGCTGCGTACACGATACACAGTCCCATCCTCCATCACCAGCTCCAACTGATCGGGCAGACGCAATTTTTTCTTTGCTTCGGGACGGTTCTCTTTGCAGAAATTGTCTGTTTTCATCTTCGTATGTCCTCCGTAATTTCGGGATGGCTGGTAGCACAGCCGAGCAAATCTGTCAAGGAATTGGCTTCGCCTCGCTGCGCGTCCTTGACAGCAATGCTCTGCTGTGCAGATAGGTAATCAAGGCGGCGATGCCGCCATTTGCCAATGAAAATTAGCTGCATTCCAAGGCTTTTTTCAATCTCTCATTCCAATTATAACAAGAACAAACGTTCGAGTCAATGCGGTTGTTGGAGGAAGAGCAAGCACAGCAAGTGTAGATACACTTGCGAAAAACGGCGTGGGTTGACCGGGATTTACTTGCAGAGTAGCAAGCAAATCCTGTGTGGCCCCACACCGGAAAAACAGAGCGCTCCGGCTGACTGCCGAAACGCTCTGTTTTTGTATTTTGGGATAATCCCAAACCCTTTGGATAGCAGAAATTGAATTTCCATTTTTGCAAAGCATCTTGGACGAAAGCATGATATAATGCAGACAGTAAAGGGGATTTGTTCTCATGTTTTTTCAATACGGTGATTGTGAAACGACATATTTAACGTCCAAAGACAAACGTCTTGGTTGGGCAATCCAGCAAATCGGTCATATCAACCGTGAAGTGGATTCCGATCTGTTTTCTGCTATTGTACATCATATCATCGGGCAGCAGATTTCAACAGCGGCACAGGCAACGATCTGGAGCCGCCTGCTGAGCGCAGCCGGAACAGTAACAGCAGATTCATTGACTTCGCTGGGGCGTGACCGGCTTCAACAGATTGGAATGACCTACAAAAAAGCAGATTACATGCTGGATTTTGCGAAGCAGGTGAAGAGCGGCACTTTGAATTTGGAACAACTCTGGAGTTTGAGTGATGAGGAAGTTATCCTGGAACTGACGAAACTCAAAGGTGTGGGTGTGTGGACAGCGGAAATGATTTTGACATTCTGTATGCAGCGACCGAATGTCGTGAGTTTTGGCGACCTTGCTATTCAGCGGGGCATGAGAATGCTTTACCGTCACCGACAGATCGACAGGACAAAGTTTGAGCGCTATCAAAAACGCTACGCTCCGTATGGAACTGTTGCCGGCTTGTACCTCTGGGCGATCGCTGGCGGTGCAATTCCAGAACTGACAGATCCTGCCGGAAAGAGGTAGAAAGGCATTTATCATGTACTTATGGATCATCGCGGCGGTTGCCGCTTACTTTATCAAAGGCTTGTGCGGCTTTGCCAATACGCTGGTCTTTACGTCTATCCTGAGCTTTGGTGCGTCGAATGCCAATATTTCTCCCATTGACCTGCTGCTGGGTTATCC
>CAKTRT010000006.1 GCA_934597535.1 uncultured Oscillospiraceae bacterium
ACAGGACTCGAACCTGTGACCCCATGCACGTCAAGCATGTGCTCTACCAGCTGAGCTAACCGCGCGAACCGAACAGTAGCATATTACTATACTTATCGTCAGTTGTCAAGTCCTTTTTCAAAGAAACACAAATTTTGCGCCGCAAAAGATACTATTTATAGCATACGCCGCAGCCGTGCAAAAGTAAAGACGGGAAAATAGCAGAAATTAGGTCTCCTTTTTCAGTCAATTTTCAGCGGCGGCTTTTCTTGTCAAGCGCGCGCGAGTTCTATATAATGAGTTCATATTTTGTACGGAAGAGAGAATGGGGTGCTTTTTACGATGGGAACGATTGGCTTTGACAACGACAAATACCTTTCCTTGCAGTCCGCGCACATCCGCGAGCGGATCAGCCAGTTTGGCGGCAAGCTGTACCTCGAGTTCGGCGGCAAGCTTTTTGATGATTACCATGCCTCGCGCGTGCTGCCCGGCTTCCAGCCCGACAGCAAGATCCGCATGCTCCAGCAGCTGCGCGACGATGTGGAGATCGTCATTGCCGTCAATGCCGGCGACATCGAGAAGAACAAGGTGCGCGGCGATCTCGGCATCACCTACGACGACGACTGCCTGCGCCTGATCGACGCCTTTCGCTCTCTCGGCCTTTATGTTGGCGGCGTATGCATCACGCAGTACGCGGGGCAGAATGCAGCGGACGCCTTTATCAAGCGTCTCAACGCGCTCGGCGTGCGAAACTACCTGCACTATCCCATCGCCGGGTACCCCTCTGACGTGGCCCACATCGTCAGCGACGATGGCTTTGGCCGCAACGAGTATATCGAAACGACGCACTCCCTCGTGGTCGTCACCGCGCCGGGTCCCGGCAGCGGCAAAATGGCGACCTGCCTCTCCCAGCTCTACCACGAGCATAAGCACGGCGTCAGTGCGGGCTACGCCAAGTTTGAGACCTTCCCCATCTGGAACCTGCCGCTCAAGCACCCCGTAAACCTCGCCTACGAGGCCGCGACCGCGGACCTCGACGATGTGAACATGATCGACCCGTTCCACCTCGAGGCCTACGGCGAAACGACTGTAAACTACAACCGCGACGTGGAGATCTTCCCCGTCCTGCGCGCCATCTTCGAGCGCATCTCCGGCAAGTGCCCCTACCAGTCCCCCACCGACATGGGCGTTAACATGGCGGGCAACTGCATCATCGATGACGAGGTCTGCCGTCAGGCCTCGCGCATGGAGATCCTGCGCCGCTACTACGCCGCGCAGGTCGAAGTGGCCCGTGGCGTGGCGGACAGCTGCCAGCTGCGCAAGCTTGAGCTTGTCATGCAGCAGGCGGATGTGACGAGCGCACTCTGCCCCGCCGTAGCCGCCGCGCTGCAAAAGGCAGAGGAGACCGGTGCTCCCGCCGGCGCGATGATACTGCCGGACGGCCGCGTCATCACAGGCAAGACCTCTTCCCTGCTCGGTGCGTCGGCAGCGCTGCTCTTGAATGCGCTCAAAGCCATGGCCGGTATCCGCAAGGATCTTGATCTCATCTCCAATCAGGTCATCGAGCCGATCTCCGCGCTCAAGATCCAGTCCCTCGGCCACCACAACCCGCGCCTGCACTCTGATGAAGTGCTCATCGCGCTGGCGATCTCCGCACTGACCAATCCGCTGGCCGACATGGCGCGCGCCCAGCTCGGCACGCTGCGCGGCTGTGATGCGCACTTCTCCGTCATCATCTCGGAGGAGGACATCAAGCTCTACAAGCGCCTTGGCATTTACGTCAGCTGCGAGCCGAAGTACGAATACAAACGCCTTTACCACAAATAAAAACCACAGTGCGCGGCGGTCTGCCGCGCACTGTTCCAATCAAACAGGAGAGATCATCATGCATAGCAGCACCACCCCCTTTGTCGCCGTCTGCGGCGGCGTAAACATTGATATCGGCGCACATTCCTTCGCCCCCCTTCGCGCCAAAGACTCCAATCCCGGCAAAGTCGAGCTGAGTCTCGGCGGCGTGGGGCGCAATATCGCACACAACATGTGTCTTCTGGGCCTGAACGTTGAGCTGCTGACCGCACTCGGCAGCGACTCGCGCGCCGCTCAGGTCGAAGAGAGCTGCAAAACGCTCGGCATCGGCCTTTCCCATGCTCTCCGTGTGCCCGGCGGCCGCACCTCGACCTACGTATTTGTCGGCGACAGCGATGGTGATATGGCGGTCGCTGTGGCGGATATGGAGATCTGCGAGCAGCTCACGCCGGGCTACTTTGCCTCGCAGCTGCCGTTTCTCAACAGCGCGGCGGCGGTCGTGCTGGATACGAACCTTCCGCGCGCCTCGCTGGCTTACCTCACCGAGCGCTGCACCGCGCCGCTTTTTGTCGATCCCGTCTCCACCGCCAAAGCGGAAAAGCTCACAGGGCTGCTCAGCCGCATTCACACGCTCAAGCCCAACCGCATGGAAGCAGAGCTGCTCTCCGGCGTGAAGATCACAGACGATGCCAGCCTGTGCGCGGCGGCAGATGCACTGCTCTCTCAGGGTGTGCAGCGAGTGTTCCTCTCGCTGGGAGCGGACGGTGTGCTTGCCGCGCAGCGCGGCGAAACACAGATCGTCCCCATCTGCCGGGCTGAGATGGTCAACGCCACAGGCGCGGGCGACGCGATGATGGCCTCGCTCGTGTGGTCGTTCCTCGCAGGCAGGACGCTGGCGGAGAGCGCCGCAGCCGGGGCGGCCGCTGCCGCCATCGCCGTCGAGAGCGAGGAGACCATCAACCCGAATATGAGCGCCGAGGCGGTCATCGGGCGCATGTCTCGGTAAAATGCAGCTTTCCCCCTGCGCCGCGCAGGGCGCGCGAAAAAGGGACCGCTTGTGCGGTCCCTTTCGCTTTATTTTTCAATCAGATAGCTCCCGCTTTCTGTCGGCTCGCTCACGATTGGCACAAACTCCGTATCATAGGCGCTCATCGCCGCCGCTACGCTCTCCAGCTGCTCCGCCGTGACCGGCACATACACCCGGTCAAATTTCTCAGCAAGCTCGCTCATCACGATGCCAGTGCGCTCCTCGCTGCCGGCAAGCACAATGTCTGCATCCACACTGACCGAAAGCTTTCCCTTGTAGTCCGCCGCTTTGAGTGCTGCGCGGATATCATCGCACAGCAGTGCAAGCGCCTCCTGCTGTGTCATCGTGCGCTCATCCGTCTTGATACGGCTCATGCGCCCATCGCGCGGATAGTGGAAATCATCGAGCAGCAGCTCATCAAAGCCCAGCCCTGCGCATTCCGCCACAACGTCCGTCACGTACTGCCGCGCACCCTGCTTTTCCGGCGCGAGCCAGTGCGTGCTGTAGGTATCATACCAGACATAGCCTGTCAGCTGGCAGACGGCGGCATCCGTCATATGCGCGTAGGCATACAGGCTGTCATGCAGCGTGCTGATGCGCGCGATGGTGTAATAGTCCGAGCCGGTGATCCCTTCAATGGCGCTGTGCGCCACACTGCCGCCAGCCACCGCGCCACAGTCGATCGCCCCCTGCACCTTTGAGTCATACAGCAGCCGGCCGCTCGACTCCTTGAGTCGGACAGCCACAGCATTTGTATCCTCGTCCAGCGCTTCCAGCGCCGCTTCCCAGCCGTCGTTCAAAACGGTGGCGTCCAGCTCCACCGCGTGTGGATCTGTGACCTCAGGCTGCTCCACCACGATCTCTACATCCGGCGGTACAGTGTCCGCATCCCCGCTCTGCTTCGGCACGTCATCTGTCTGCGCCGCCTTTTTCCACGGCAGTTCAAAGCGGAACGAGCCGTCCGCCTCATAGATGATATAACGCTGGGCAAACAGGAATCCGCAGGCCGCCAGCAGCACCAGCGCCAGCAGCACGGCCAGCCATCTTTTTTCATTCCTGCGCCCGTGATAGCTTGAGTAGCCGCGCGTTCCACGCACCTTGGCCATCCGCTTCGCCCGCCTTTCCATAGCGATCATTTTTGCAACAGTTTACTCGTTTCGGGAGAAAAAATCAACAGAAACCTAAGGCTTCTGTTGATTTTCTCCCTTTTGTCGATTCATTCTTGGATCGCGTCCACCAACGCGACGCGGCGTGCGTGGCGGCCGCCCTCAAACCCGGTGGAGAGGAACGTCTCGACCATGGCCGCAGCCAGCTTCGGGCCCGTAAAGCCCGCGCCGATGGCAAGCATATTGGCGTTGTTGTGCTGGCGGCAGAGCTGCGCTTCGAGCGTGTCGGCGCAGTGCGCGCAGCGGATGCCCTTGACCTTGTTCGCCGCGATGGAGATGCCGATGCCGGTGGTGCAGATCACGATGCCGTACGCACACTCCCCGCTCGCAACAGCGCGTGCCGCCGCCTCGCCGAACACGGGGTAATCGCAGCTGTCGGTCGAATAGGTGCCGCAGTCCTTGACCTCGTGCCCCATGCCGATCAGCTGCTTTTTAATGTCTTCCTTCATGGCGTAGCCGCCGTGGTCGCAGCCCAGTGAGATCTTCATAGTCCTTTTCTCCTTTTATCGCTCAGATTTTGTGAAAAATCGGTTTTTTCCGCTCAAATGTGCACACATAGGAAAAGCCGCACGCACGCAGCAGCTCCTGCGTCTCCCTCACATGTCCGCCGACAAATTCCGGCGTATGCGCATCGGTTCCGACAGTGACGATCTCGCCGCCGAGCGTGCGATAGAGCTTCAGCCATTTCCCGTCCGGCAGCGGCGCGCCGCCGCGGTTGACGTTGCATTCGATGCCGCGCCCGCCCTCGATCACGGTGCGCAGGATCTGCGCCACCTCGTCTTCAAAGCCGTCAAAGCTCATGTGCATGCCGTGGTTCTCATTCATGTAGCGCAGCGGCAGCGTCAGATGTCCCAGCACCGAAAATCTGCCGAGCCTGGCCGTCTCCAGCACAAGGCCAAGATAATCCGCGATCTGTGCGCGCGCCTCCGCCTCCGTGCCGCCGGGCATAAAGTAAAGGTCTGTGTTGCCGTATCTTTCTGACAGCTGGTGCTGCGAACCGATGACAAAATCCAGCTCCGGCAGCTGTGCAAGCAGCGCATCGGCATACTGCACGTCGCGCGCCGCCTCACCCAGCTCAATGCCCCGCCGGATCACGAGTCTTCCCTCCGCCGCGCGCTCCGCGCGCGCAAAAGTCTCCTCCCGTCCGGAAAAATCGTGCTCCCAGCGCTCTGTGCCGCCCGATGGGTAAAGATCCACATGATCGGTCAGGCACAGTTCCTGCAATCCCGCGGCGATCCCGGCACGCACCATGTCCTCCACCGGCGTTTTCGAGTCGAACGACAGCGAACAGTGGGTGTGATAATCGGATAAATACATTTCTACTCGTTACAGCTTGAACTTCCCGAAAAAGCTCTTGTTTTCCTCGTAATTTTTCTCGCCCAGCAGCTCGCTGAACTTCCGCAGCGCATCCTTCTGCTCACGGTTCAGGTTCCTCGGCGTTTCGATGTGCACCGTGACGTACTGGTCGCCGCGGCCGCGGCCATTCAGGCCGGGGATGCCCTTGCCCTTCAGGCGGAACGTCGTGCCGCTCTGCGTCCCCTCTGGGATGGTGTATTTCACCTTGCCGTCGATCGTCGGGATCTCCAGCTCCGCGCCGAGCGCCGCCTGCGTAAACGTGATGGGCGCTTCGCACAAAACGCTCGTGCCCTCGCGGCGGAAGATCTCATGCGGACGCACGGACACCACGATCAGCAGGTCGCCCGCAGGGCCGCCGTTTTTGCCTGCGTTGCCCTGCGCGCGCAGCGAAATGGTCTGCCCGTTGTCGATGCCTGCAGGGATGCTCACCTTGATGGTCTTGCGGTGGCGGATCATACCCTTGCCGCCGCAGGTGTGGCAGGGCTGATGAATGATCTTGCCCTTGCCGCCGCAGCGCTGGCAGGGCGCCGAAGTGGACATGTAGCCCAGCGGCGTCTGGCGGCGCTGCTGGATCACGCCGCTGCCGTGGCAGTCGGGGCAGATCTCGGCCGTCGTGCCCTTGGCGCAGCCCGAGCCGCGGCAGTCAGGGCACTGCTCGATGCGGTCGATGCTGACTTCCTTCTCGCAGCCAAAGGCCGCCTCTTCGAAGCTGATGTTCACGCTCGTGCGCAAACTCTCGCCGCGCTGCGGCGCGTTGGGATTGGCGCGCGTCCCTCCGCCGAAGCCTCCGCCGAAGAAGCTGCCGAAGATATCGCCGAGGTCGCCGAAGTCGAACCCGCCCGCGCCATAAGCGCCGCCTCCGGCTGCGCCTGCGCCGTAATTCGGGTCAACGCCCGCAAAGCCGAACTGGTCGTAGCGCGCCTTCTTGTCCGGGTCGCTCAGAACTTCGTTCGCCTCGTTGATCTCCTTGAACTTCTCCTCAGCTTCCTTGTCGCCGGGATTCATGTCGGGGTGATACTTGCGCGCGAGCTGTTTGTACGCCTTTTTGATCTCTTCTTCCGAAGCGCCCTTGGAAACGCCGAGCACCTCGTAATAGTCTCTTTTATTTTCAGCCATAGACTACGCTCCTAAAAACGCCGCAATCGGGGGCAGTATAAACTGTCCCCGCTGCGTCGAATGGTTTTCTTACTTCTTGTTGTTGTCGTCGTCATCCACGACCTTGTAGTCAGCATCGTAATACTGCTGACCGTTCGGGCCGGTCTGCGCGCCGCCGTTTGCGCCGCCCATGTCGGGACCAGCCTGCGCGCCGCCCTGCGGATTGGCCTGCTGATAGAGCTTCTCGCTCATCTGGTAGAACATCTGGGTCAGCTCTTCGGTCGCGCTCTTGATGGCGTCGGTATCGTCGCCCTTGAGGACTTCCTTCAGCTTGTCGATCCCACTCTGGACCTTGGCCTTCTCGTCCGCGGGGATCTTGTCGCCCACTTCGCCGAGGGTCTTCTCGCTCTGGTAGACCATCTGGTCGGCCTGGTTGCGGACTTCGACCTTTTCCTTGATCTTGGCGTCCTCAGCGGCATACTGCTCAGCTTCCTTGACGGCCTTATCAATATCCTCCTTGCTCATGTTGGAGGAAGAGGTGATGGTGATGTGCTGCTCCTTGCCGGTGCCGAGATCCTTCGCGCTGACGTTCACGATGCCGTTGGCGTCGATATCGAACGTGACCTCGATCTGAGGCACGCCGCGGCGGGCCGGAGCGATGCCGTCGAGGTGGAAGCGGCCGAGGCTCTTGTTGGCGGCGGCCATCTCGCGCTCGCCCTGCAGCACGTTGACTTCAACGCTCGTCTGGTTATCGGCGGCGGTGGAGAAGATCTGGCTCTTCTTCACGGGGATGGTGGTGTTGCGGTCGATGAGCTTGGTGCAAACGCCGCCCATGGTCTCAATGCCGAGGGACAGCGGGGTGACGTCGAGCAGCAGCAGGCCCTTGACATCGCCGGTCAGAACGCCCGCCTGAAGAGCAGCGCCCATGGCGACGCACTCATCGGGGTTGATGCCCTTGAAGCCTTCCTTGCCGGTGAGCTTCTTGACCATTTCCTGCACGGCGGGGATACGGCTGGAGCCGCCGACCATCAGGACCTTGTGGATGTCGTTGCCGGTGAGGCCCGCATCGCTGAGCGCCTGACGGACAGGGCCGGCAGTGGCTTCGACCAGGTGCGCGGTCAGCTCGTTGAACTTGGCGCGCGTGAGGGTCAGGTCGAGGTGCTTCGGGCCGGTGGCGTCGGCGGTGATATACGGGAGGTTGATGTTGGTGGAGGTCACGCCGGAAAGCTCGATCTTGGCCTTTTCGGCGGCTTCCTTCAGGCGCTGCATGGCGACCTTATCGCCGGAGAGATCCACGCCGTCGGTGCGCTTGAACTCGCTGACCATCCACTTCATGATGCACTCATCGAAGTCATCGCCGCCGAGGCGGTTGTTGCCCGCGGTGGCCAGAACCTCAATGACGCCGTCGTCGATATCGAGGATGGAGACATCGAACGTGCCGCCGCCGAGGTCGTAGACCATGACCTTCTGGCTCTGCTCCTTGTCGACGCCGTAGGCGAGGGCCGCGGCCGTCGGCTCGTTGATGATACGCTTGACCTCGAGGCCGGCGATCTTACCGGCGTCCTTGGTCGCCTGACGCTGCGCATCGGTGAAGTAAGCGGGAACGGTGATGACGGCTTCGCTCACGGGGCCGCCGAGGTAAGCCTCAGCGTCGCTCTTGAGCTTCTGCAGGATCATCGCGCTGATCTCCTGCGGGGTGTACTTCTTGCCGTCGACTTCGACTTTATAATCAGAGCCCATCTCGCGCTTGATCGAAGAGATCGTGCGGTCGGGGTTGGTGATGGCCTGACGCTTTGCGACCTGGCCGACCATACGCTCGCCGGTCTTACTGAACGCGACGACGGACGGGGTGGTGCGGTTGCCTTCGGCGTTGGGGATGACGACGGCTTCGCCGCCTTCCATCACGGCCACACAAGAGTTGGTAGTACCAAGGTCAATACCGATAACTTTAGACATAATGTTGTCCTCCTAAGATCTATCTTAATTTTTTTGTTAACCACTTTATATGTTCATTTCGCGTCCGCAGACGCGAAACAAATCCAAATCGTTTTTTCTGACGACAGAAGGTGAATTGCCGCAAAGCGGCAAGAGAAGCCGCCCTGGGGCGTGCGCGTCAGAAAAAACACATCTCAGCCCTGAAACGTGCGAGCGCAGCGAGTGCGCTGCACAGGGCTGCAAGCCCTTTCAAAAATGTGTGCCAAACATTTTTGAGGAACTTTTAGTTGGCAACCTTGACGATTGCGAATCTCAAAACCTTATCGCCCAGCGTAAAGCCTTGCTGCAGCACCTCAGCCACGGTGTTTTCCCCGTAGCTTTCGTCTTCGATGTGCATCACGGCGTTATGCTTTTCGGGGTCAAAGGGCTTGCCCACGGCGTCCATCGTTTCCACACCCAGCTTTTTCAGGCTCTCCTTGAACTGGTTGAACACCATCTCAAGGCCCTTGCGGTGGGGCGACTCCTCGTCGCCGTACTGGGCAAGGCCGCGCTCGAGGTTATCGTAAACGCCCAGCAGCGCCTTGATCGTGTCGATCTTCGCGTCGGCATAAAGGTTTTCCTTTTCCTTCGCGGTGCGCTTGCGGTAGTTGTCATATTCGGCGGCAAGGCGCAGGTATTTGTCCTGCTCGGCGGCGAGCGCCGCTGCCAGCCCTTCCATTTTCTCCATCTGCTCGCGCGTGAGGGTAAAGACCTCCTGCTCCTCGGGAACGTCCGCAGTCTTTGCTGCTTCCGCCTTTGGCGCTTCCGCCGTCTCCGGCGTTTCGGGCGTCTTGTTCACGTCCTTCTCCGGTGCGTTCTCCGCCGCGTTCTGCTTGTCTTTCTTACCCATTGCTTACTCCTTATCTTCTTCCTTCGGCGGCAGCTCGTTCTTGCCGAACATCCGCGTCAGGCTGTCTGCAAAATAACTCAGCCGCGCCGTTACGGTGGCGTAATCCATTCTGGTGGGGCCCACCACGCCGACGAGTCCGCGCATCCCGTCGCCGATATCGTAGCTGGCGACGACCACGCTCGTCTCCTTGAGCGCCTCGTTCACGTTTTCCGGCCCAATCAAAATCTTGAGCGGCGCGCCGTCATCCGGCACAGGAAGCTCCTCCTTGTTATCCACAAGGAATGTCACCAGCTCGTGCGCCTTGTCAACGTCGCGGTACTCGGGCATTTTCAAGATCTGGCTCGCGCCCGCAGTCTCTACATTGCGCTGCGCGCTCTGCTCAAGCACGCCGATCGCATATTCGACCGCTTTGGACGCCACTAAAAACAGCTCCGGCGAAAGCTGCTCGGAGAGGCTCATCAGCCTTGCGCTCATCTCATCGGCGCTCCGGCCGGTGAAGTGCGCGTTCAAAAGCTCCTTGATGTCCGCAAGCCGCTGGCTGTCGAACGGGAGGTCCGAGCGCTGGAGCTGGCTCTTCACGCGGTTGTCCTCGCCCATCACCACGACGATGAAGCTCATTTCATCGACCGCAATGAGCTCAAAGCGCTTGACGCTTGCCTCGCGCCGTCCGCCCGTCACGCTGTACACAGGGTAATTGACGATGCTCGACACCATCTGCCCCGCCTTGGCGATCACGCTGTCCGTGCCGCCGAGCTTGCTTTTCAGCTGCTCGTTGATCTCCTCCGCTTCCGCCTCGGAAACTTCGCGGCGCTCCATCAGCTCGTTGACGTACAGCCGGTAGCCCTTCGGGGACGGCACACGTCCGGCGGATGTGTGCGGCTGCTCAAGGTAGCCCATCTCGACCAGATCCGCAAGCTCGTTGCGGATGGTCGCGGAGCTCACCGAACCGCCCATCTCCTCGGCCAGCGCCTTGGAGCCGACCGGCTCAGCCGCGGCGATGTAATCCTCGACAACGCGCTTGAGAATCTGCTTTTTGCGCTCGGTCAAGTCCATACGCCGCGCTCCTTTCGTAGCTTTAGCACTCCTTTCCATCGAGTGCTAAACGCAGTGTACCACCGAGTTCTCACATTGTCAATAGGTGCCAGTGTAAACAGTTTGTGAACTACGCAAAAGGCACGCACACGCCCCGGGGCGTGCGCGTCAGAACTCTCAGCCCGCAAACGTGCGTGCCTACGGCGCGTGCGCTGCAGCGGGCTGTAATCCTCTCTCGGAAGAGTGACACCGTCACTTTTTCGAAATTATAAAAAAGAGGAACGCTTTCGCGTTCCTCTTTTTTATGGGCCTTTATTCAGCCTTGGGCGCCTCCGCAGCTTTCGCGGCTTCGGCGGCTGCCTTGGCGGCAGCGGCCTTGCGCTCGGCGGCAGCCTTCTGCGCGGCCTTGAACTTCTCCTTCTCCTCGGGGGTCGGGATGGGCTCGATGGCGTTGCGCGGGCAGGCCTTGGCGCACATGGTGCAGTTTTTGCACTTGGTGTAGTCGATGACGGCCACGTTGTTGACGACGTGGATGGCGTCGAACTTACAGGTGCGCTCGCACATGCCGCAGGCGATGCAGGAGTTGGCGCACACCTTCGTGACGGCGGGGCCCTTCTCCTTGTTCGAGCAGTTGACGAAGACCTTCTGCTTGTAGGGCACCTCGACGATCAGCTTGCGCGGGCAGGCCTCGCGGCAGGCGCCGCAGTTGGTGCACTTCTCCTTGTCGACCTCGGCGACGCCCTGCTCATTGATATGGATGGCGTCGAACTGGCAGGCGGCAACGCAGGTGCCAAAGCCCATGCAGCCAAAGGAGCACGCGGTCGGGCCGCCGGCGACCTTCGTCGCGGCGACGCAGTCGTGAAGACCGACATACTCGAAATTCTTCACAGAGGCCTCGCCGCCGTTGCACAGCACGTGCGCGACCTGCTTTTCGCCGCTGGGGGCTTCCATGCCCATGATCTCGGCGATCTTGGCAGCGCCCTCTGCGCCAGCGGGCGCGCAGGCGGTGACGGGAGCCTTACCGGCAAGAATTGCCTCGGCGCAGCCCGCGCAGCCGGGATAGCCGCAGCCGCCGCAGTTTGCGCCGGCGAGGCAGGCCTGGATCTTGGGCAGGCGCTCATCGACCTTGACCTCAAAGGCCTTGGCCGCAACGGACAGGATCAGGCCGAACACGACGGCGATCACGCCCAGCACGAGGACAGCGTAAATAACGTTTGTAATCATAATTTCGTCCCCTCCTTACATGGGCCACACCTGCAGACCCGAGAAGCCCATGAATGCAAGGGCGATCAGGCCTGCGGTGATCAGCGCGATGGGGAAGCCTTCAAATGCCTTGGGATAGTCGGCAAACTCCAGGCGCTCGCGCACCGTGGAGAACAGGTAGATCGCCAGCAGGAAGCCAAGGCCGCCGGTGATGCCGTAAACCACGGACTCGATGAAGTTGTAGTCGTTCTGCACGTTGAGCAGCACCACGCCGAGCACGGCGCAGTTGGTGGTGATCAGCGGCAGATACACGCCGAGGGCGGTATAGAGCGTCGGCATGGACTTTTTGAGGAACATCTCGATGAACTGCACGAGGCCGGCGATGACCAGAATGAACGCAACGGTCTGCATATAGCCAAGGCCAAACTTGACAAGGATGATGTTCACGCCGTAGCAGAACGCCGAGGCAAGACCCATAACGAACGTGACCGCAAGACCCATGCCGACGGCCGTGTCGCTCTTCTTGGAAACGCCGAGGAACGGGCAAATGCCGAGGAACTGCGAGAAAATAAAGTTGTTCGTCAGGATCGCGCCGAGGGAAATAGCAAGTAACTTAGTCACACTCATTTTTATTTACCCTCCTCTTCTTTCTTTTCCGCGTTCTTCTTCTCGCTCTTGGCGAGCGCCCACTGCATCACGGCGATCAGCGTGCCGAGGCACAGGAAACCGCCGACGGGCAGCGTGAGCATACCGGCCGGAACATAGGAAGAAGGCATGATCTGGAACCCCAGCAGCGTGCCTGCGCCGAGCAGCTCGCGGAACGCGCACATCACGATCAGCACCAGCGTGTAGCCGATGCCCTGGCAGATGCCGTCCACCGCGGAGGCGGCGACGGAATTCTTGCTGGCAAAGGCCTCAGCACGGCCGAGGATGATGCAGTTGACAACGATCAGCGGGATAAAGACGCCAAGGCTGTTGGCGATATCCGGCAGGAACGCCTGCAGGCACAGGTCAACGATCGTGACGAAGCCCGCGATCACGACGATGTAGCATGCGATACGCACTTCATTGGGGATGATCTTGCGCAGCGCCGCAATAAAAATGTTGGAAAGCGTCAGAATAATGAGAACGGAAATGCCCATGCCGACGCCGTTGGAGATGCTGGTGGTGATGGCCATGGTGGAGCACATACCCAGCAGCTGCACCAGAACGGGGTTTTGGGTGATCAGACCGTCTTTAAGCTGTTTCTTGAAATTCATTGATCTTTTTCCCCCTTTCTCAGTTCATGGCCTCGGCGGCGGCCAGAGCGGCGTTGACGCCCTTGGTCACGCCCTTGGTCGAGACCGTCGCGCCGGTCACGGCGTCGATGTTCTGCTTGACGACGAGCGTGCCCGCGCCGGACTTGCCGACAAACTGGTCGAGCGCGCCGGTACCGGCGGAGGTCGCCTCGTTATCCATGACCTTGGAGCCGATGCCGGAGGTCTCGGCGTTGCTGACGATGGAAACGCCGGTCACGGCAAGGTCGGCGTCCACGCCGACGATCATCACGATGTTGCCCTGAGAGCCGCTGGCAGTGACCTTGAACGCATAGCCCGCGTTCTCGCCGCCGACGAGGATCTCATACATTTCCGTCAGCTTGCCACCCTGCTCGCTCGCCGCGTCGATGACCTCCTGCGGGATGTTCTCGACCGGCGGGAATTCGCAGTCGGCCGCGGAAACGACCTTGGCGAGCGCCGCCTCCGTCTTCTGGCGGGTGATCTCTTCGATCTTATCCTTGGTAAGCATATTGGTAAGCCCCAGCAGCAGCGCGACGACCAGCGAGATCGCCGTCAGCGTACCGGCCACCTTGAAAATGAATTTGCCTTCGATCTTCATTTCTTTGCCGCCTCCTTCGCTGCTTTCTTATCAACGCCGAAACGGGTGGGCTTGGTGTACTTGTCGATCAGCCACGTGCAGCAGTTCATGATCAGGATGGAGTAGCACACGCCCTCGGGATAGGAGCCGAAGTAGCGGATGAACACCGTGATCAGACCGCAGCCGAGACCGAAAATGAGTTGTCCCTTCTTCGTCACGGGAGAGGTGACATAGTCGGTTGCCATAAAGAACGCTCCGAGGAACAGGCCGCCGCCGAGCACGTTGTAGAGCATCCACGTCAGCGCGTCGTTGCCGCGCGGGAAGAGGAACGTGAGCACGGTCACCGTGCCGATGTAGGCCACGGGGATCTGCCAGGAGATGACCTTGCGGAAGATCAGGTACAGCCCGCCGATCAGCAGCATCATCGCGCTGATCTCGCCCGCAGAGCCGCCGATATTGCCGATGAACATGTCGCGCAGATTGTACTGCGAGACGAGCGCGTCAAACTCGCCGCCCTTCATCATGGCCAGCGGGGTAGCGGAGGTGACCACGTCGGCAAGGCCGCCGAACAGCGGCGCCTTGGTGCTGGGATCGATCCAGCTGGTCATCTGACTCGTATAGCATGCGACAAGCGCAGCACGGCCGGCCAGCGCAGGGTTGAGGAAATTCTTGCCAAGGCCGCCGTAGAGCTGCTTGACCACAAAGATCGCAAAGAAGTTGCCGACGATCAGCATCCAGTAAGGAAGCGTCACGGGGCAGACGAACGCGAGCAGCATGCCCGTGACAACGGCGGACAGATCGCCGATCATCTGGGGCTTGTGCAGGAGCTTTCTGTACAGCCATTCAAAAAACACGGCGGACGCCACGGAAACGAGCACTGCAATCAGTGCGCGGAAGCCGAAGCGAATCACGCTCATCAGCAGCGCCGGGCACAGCGCGATGATCACGTCGAGCATAATCGAGCGCGTATCCTCGTTGCTGCGGATATGGGGGTTGGAGGAAGCGATCAGCTTCAGACCCTTATAATCATTCAACATGCCTTATGCCTCCTTCTTTGCTTCTTCGGCCGCCTTGGCAGCCTCAGCCGCAGCCTTGGCCTTGGCGGCAGCGTCCTTGACCTTCTGCTTGCCGGCCTTGAACGCATGCGTCAGGTGAAGTCTGCCCGGGCAGATATAGGAGCACGCGCCGCACTCGATGCAGTCCATCACATGCGCAGCCTCCAGCTCTTCTACCATGTTCTTCTGCTCATACATATAGAGGTAGAGCGGTTCAAGGTGCATCGGGCATGCCTCGACGCAGCGGCCGCAGCGGATACAGGTCGGATTATCGGAGACCTTGTTCTCATCAGCGGCAAAGGCCAGCACCGCGCCCGTGCCCTTGGCCACGGGGAAGTCAGCGGAGGCCTGCGCCATACCCATCATCGGGCCGCCGGCGATAAGCTTGAAGGTCTCGTCCTTCAAACCGCCGCAGGCGTCGAACAGCAGGGTCACCGGCGTGCCGATCGGGCATTCGAGGTTTTTCGGCTCCACCACGCCGCTGCCGGACACGGTGACGACCTTGCGCACCACGGGCATGCCCTCTTTGATGGCATGATAGATGGCGATGGTGGTGTTGATGTTGAACACGGCGCAGCCGATGCTGGCGGGCAGGCCGCCGGGCGGCACCTGCTTGCCGGTGATGGCCTGGCAGAGCTGCTTTTCACCGCCCTGCGGGTAGCGGCAGCGCAGCGGCTCGACCACAACGGGCGCCTTCTGCTCGGCGATGACCTTATTCAGCATATCGATGCCGTTTTTCTTGTTATCCTCTACGCCGATGACGACCTTGTCCACACCGAACATCTTGGCAAGATAGCAGCATCCGCCGATGATCTCGTGGGGACGCTCGAGCATCGCGCGGTGGTCGCCGGTGATGTAGGGCTCGCACTCCGCGCCGTTGATAATGACCGTATCGACCTTGCCGATGCCGCTCGCGATCTTGGTGTGGGTCGGGAACGTTGCGCCGCCCATGCCGACGATACCGGCCTGCTTGACCATCTCGATCATCTCGTCAACGCTCAGCGCGTCGGGATCGGCGGGAGCCTTCACCTCTTCGCTCAGCTCGTCCTTGAAGTCGTTATCGATGACAACGGACATGACCTTGCCGCCCATGGAATAGGGACGTGGCTCCACCGCAGCGACCGTACCGGAAACGCTTGCGTGAATGGGAGCGCCGAGTCCTTTGAATTCGCCGATCTTCTGGCCGAGCTTGACATAGTCGCCCTTGGAGACCGTCGGGGTGCAGGGTGCGCCGAAGTGCATCGACATGGGAATGACCACCTGAGCGGGTGCAGCAAGCTGCTCGATGGCCTTTTCATTGGTGGCAGCCTTCATATCATTGGGATGAACGCCGCCAAAGAAAGCCTGTGCCATAGTCTTCACCTCATCTTTATACTGCCAGAGCAGCGTATGCACTGCTCCATAATCGGATAGATTATACAACCTTTCTGCGGCAATGTCCAGAAAATATTCTTTCCTGTGGATATTTTTCTGTCTGTTTTAGCATTTTCCACCATATTTTGTGCCAAAAGCGTCGAAGGGATGCATACTTTGCTGTTCTCCGTCCCCTTTGCGGCGCGGCAGCCTTGACGTGTCAACGGTCAGATGGTATACTTATATTATAATTTTTCTCTATATCGCCTTTTCCGCTTTCCGGAAAGAAAGGAGCATCTTCATGCCCATTTACCAGCTTGACCGCAGGGAGATCAAGGCTGAGGCCCGCGAGCTGATCCGCACCGGCTCGGTCAGCCCCATCAAAATGACGCTGCTGCTGAGCGGCATCTCCATCATACTGAGTCTGATCGAATCCGCGGCGGACGCCGTCTCCGGCGGCGTGATCTCAGGCGGTTTTTCCGGCATTTCCGTCTTTTCCCTCGGCTCGGCGAGCTTCGTTCTGGCTTTCGTCAGCATTCTCGTCTCGCTTGTCCTGCAGGTGCTGAGCGCGGGCTACACCGGCTACTGTCTCGGCATCCACCGCCGCGAGTGCATGCCGTATGCAAGCCTGTTCGACGCATTTTCCTTTGCGGGCAAGGTGATCCTGCTGACCATCGTACAGTTCGTCTTTGTCTTCCTCTGGTCGCTGCTGTTCGTCATTCCCGGCATCATCGCCTCCTATCGCTACGCCTTTGCCATGATGAACCTGTGCCGGAACCCGGAGCTTGGCGTGATGGAGGCGCTGGAGCTCAGCAAGCGGCAGACCTTCGGCTACAAGTGGCAGCTGTTTGTACTCCAGCTCAGCTTCATCGGCTGGTCGCTGCTGGTGCTGGGCATTTTCCTCATCTACGAGCTGCTCGTCGCCGCCCTCCTGCCCGACAGCTTCCTCGGCATCATGTTTGGCTCGCTGCTGCTGAGCGTGCTCGTCCTTGCAGCGCAGCTCTACCTCACGCCGTATGTCGAGCTTTCTGTCTGCGGCTTTTATCTGCGCGCCACGGCGCAGCCCGAGGAGCCGCAGCTCCCGCAGAGCGACTGGAGCAGCGAAGGCTGAGCCTTTGCAAAAATAAGAGGGATATCTCCCACGCGGGAGGTATCCCTCTGTGTTTTTTTATCCGCCGATGGCAGGGCTTTCACGCAGAATATAGACTGTCTTTACGCCCAGCATCCTGCACAGCGCCGTCTTGAGCGCAAGGTCGCTCTCGCTCTCGTACCACACGCACAGCGTCGTGCCGCCGCCCCTGCGGTACAGGTAGGAGCTTTCATACTGCGCGGAACGGTGAAAGCTGGTGTTTTTCGTATCGGCCAGCATCTGCTCCAGCGCTTCCGCCGTCAGTGTCTCCGCCTCGGCAAGCGCCACGCCCTTTCCGTTCACCTTCTGCGCCAGCGGCTCCGCGCCCAGCAGCACGCTGCCGCCCTTGCCCGCAAGCACCGCCGCGGCATAGACCTCCTCGAGCGCGGCGCACGGGCTGACGGCCTGCTCCCCCTTGCGCGCAGCGTGCCCAATGGTGAAAACGCAGTCCGTCTCCGGCACATCGAGCGTGCTCGGTTCACCCTCGGCCGCAGTCCAGTGCGCCTCCTTGACGCTCACGCCCGCGTGCAGCCGATCGTAGGCGCGCAGCAGGACGGCTGCCGCCTGCTCGCGCGTGGCGGTCGCCTTCGGGTCAAAGTTGCGGCTGTTCACGCCCGTCATGATGCCCATGCGGTAGGCAAGGGCGATGTAGCCGCGGTTGGTCGTGCAGTCGGCAAAGGGGCAGTTTTTCCCGATGTGCGCCGTCAGGCCGGCGAAGCCCAGCGTATCGCTCTGCACCGGCTGCGCGTCCGCATCGGCGATGATGCCGGCCAGAACTCCGTAGCCCAGCGCACGCACGGTCATAGCCGCCATCTCCTCGCGCGTGACCGCATCCTCCGGGCGGCAGAGCCTGCTATGCCCGGAAAACACACCGTGCGCGTTTGCGGTCTCGATCACGCCGTAGTACCACTTGGCCGTGTTCTGATTATCGTCGAAGCTGCCCTTCTCCGGCGTGACGGTCTGCCAGCCCATCAGCCGGCACAGCGCCGCGGCATAAGCCGCGCGCGTCATCTCCTGCTTCAGCCCGAACCTGCCGCTGCCCACGCCCTGCAAAAGGCCCAACTGTGTGCAGCGGCTCACGCTCTGCGCCGCCCAGTGCCCATCCGGCACATCGGAATAGCCCGAGATGTTCGCGGCGGCGGCAAGCGTCATCGTCATCAGCAGAGCCAGCAGCAGCGCCGTCAGTCGCATTGTCCATCGTTTCATTCGTGTTTTCTCCCTCTTTCAGCGGTCTTTGAGCCGTATTGTAGCACAAAGACCGCTGCCGCGTCAAATTTTCCTCTTTACCTTTCCTCGCATTTTTGTTAAAATAGTAGATTGAAATAATAGACTGCGGCAGTATTGCCAACAGGAAAGAAGGTGAGCGGTCCGTGAAATATGAGCGCTGGCAGATCCCTGCCGCACCGGAGCACACCGTGGAGGCGCTGATGGACGCGGGTTACCCTTATCTGGTCTCATCGGTGCTGGCCTCGCGCGGCGTTGAAACGAGCGAGCAGGCCGCCGAAGCGCTGGAGCGCGAGCATACGCTTCACTATTCCCCGTTTCTGATGAAGGATATGGACAAGGCTGTCGAACGCATCAACACGGCCTTTGCACGCGGCGAAAAGCTCGCTGTCTTCGGCGATTACGATGTGGACGGCATCACCTCCACCTGCCTTCTCACCGACTATCTCCGCTCGCGCGGCGCAGATGTGACCATGCATATCCCCCGCCGCATCGAGGAGGGCTACGGCCTTGGCTGCGACGCCATCCGCGCCCTTGCGGAGTCCGGCGTAACGCTGATCGTCACAGTGGACTGCGGCATTACGGGCGTGGAGGAAACGGCCTACGCAGCATCCCTCGGCGTAGACCTTGTCATTACCGATCACCACGAATGCAAGGAGCAGCTGCCCGATGCCTGCGCCGTCGTCGATCCGCACCGGCCGGACTGCCCGTATCCGTTCAAGCATTTAGCGGGCGTGGGTGTGGCGCTGGGACTTGTTTTGGCGCTCGGCGAGGGGCGTGAGGACGCGCTGTTCGCGCGCTACTGCACGCTCGCCGCCATTGGCACGATCGCCGACGTCATGCGCATGGAGGGCGAGAACCGCACCATCGTGCAGTGCGGCCTTGAGGGTATCGACCGCAGCGACTTCACCGGTCTGCACGCGCTGCTGCGCGAAGCGGGTCTTACCTCGCGCCCCATTTCCTCCATTCAGATCGGCTTTGTGCTTGCCCCGCGCATCAATGCCGCAGGGCGCATGGGCCGCGCCGAGCTTGCCGCCGAGCTGCTGCTGACCGACGATCCCGCCCGCGCGGAGAACCTTGCGCGCGAGCTGTGCGAGCTGAACCGCGAGCGGCAGAGCGTGGAGCAGGACATCTTCCGCCGCGCCATCGAGCAGATGGAAGATCTGCCTGAGAGCGAGCGCAGCGCGCTCGTGCTTTCGAGCGAGGACTGGCACCAGGGCGTCGTCGGCATCGTGGCGTCCCGGCTTTCTGAAAAATTTTCCTGCCCGAGCTTTATGATCCACCTCTCCGGCGGGTCGGGCAAGGGTTCGTGCCGCAGCTACGGCGGCTTCAACCTCTTCAGCGCGCTCGAGGCGTGCTCCGATCTTCTCGTCAGCTTCGGCGGGCACGAGCTGGCCGCCGGCTTCACGATCGAAGAGCGCAACATCCCCGCCTTCCGCACGCGGATGAACCAGTATGTCCGCGCTCACACGGGCGAGAGCGCGCCGGTCTCGTCCCTCGAGATCGACGTGGATCTGACGCGCCCCGCGCTCGTCTCGCTTGAGGAGGTCGAGTCGCTCTCGCTGCTCGAGCCTTACGGCGCGGGCAATAACCGCCCCGTTTTCTGTCTGCGCGGCGCGACGCTCGAGAGTATGCAGAGCGTGGGGCAGAACCGGCATCTGAAGCTCAAGCTGCAAAAGAGCCGCGTGAGCTTCGACGGCATCTTTTTTTCCACCACGAGCGAAGAATGCGGCGTTTGCGCGGGCATGCGCGTGGACGCGGCGTTCTATCTGCAGGTGAACGAGTTTCGCTCCCAGCGCTCCATCCAGCTCCAGCTCATCGACCTGCGCCCCTCGCTTGACCCCAGCGGGCGCGAGAACGAGGCGCTCTCGCTTTGCCGCGAGCTGATCGGCGGCGGCACGCTTTCGCCGCGCGACGCGGCGCGGGCGCTTCCCTCGCGCGACCAGTTCGTGCGCGCATGGCGTATTTTAGAGCGCGAAGTGGGAAACGATGGCGTCAGCGAACCCATGCTGCCGCTGCTGCGGCGGCTGAGCGCCGAAATGGTCGGTGCGGAGACTTTCCTGCGCATGGCGATGTGCCTGCAGGTCTTCGCCGAGCGCGGGCTGCTCACCATCGAGCAGGACGAAGCCTCTCTCACGCTCCGCCTGACGGCGGACGGAAAAAAGGTCGAGCTGGATGCAAGCCCCTATCTTTCCGCGCTGCACGGCTTTCTTTCGTGATTATTCGTGATTAAAGGAGACGATTCGGATATGACAGCACAGGATAAAACGTTAAAAGAGAATACCGCTTCGGCTCCTCTCCAAATCGTCGCGCCCGGCGCCTGCGTGGAGACCGGCGAGCATGCAAAGCTCGTGCTCGGCATGTACGACCACCTTGTCGAGACGATCCGTCAGTACAACCCCAGCGCGGACTTTGCCCAGATCGACAAGGCCTTCCGCTATGCCGACACGCACCACAACGGCCAGCTCCGCAAAGACGGCTCGCCGTTTATCACGCACCCGCTCGCCGTCGCGCAGATCATCGCAGAGGAGCTGCGGCTCGACAGCGAGTCCATCGAGGCCGCCCTCATGCACGACTGCATCGAGGATACCTCTGCCACGTATGCCGAGATCGCCAAGGAATTCTCCCCTGCGGTCGCGGATCTGGTCGAGGGCGTCTCCAAGCTCACGCGCGTAAAGTATGCGAGCAAGGAAGAAGAGCAGATGGAAAACCTGCGCAAGATGCTCATGGCCATGGCCAAGGACATCCGCGTCATTCTCATCAAGCTGGCCGACCGCACGCACAACATGCGCACCATGGAATACCAGACGGCGGAAAAGCAGCGGCAGAAGTCGCTTGAGACGATGGAGATCTACGCGCCCATCGCTCACCGTCTCGGTATGCAGAAGATCAAGTGGGAGCTGGAGGATCTTTCGCTCAAATACCTCGATCCCGTGGGCTACGAGGAGATCACCCGCTCGCTCGAGGCCAAGCACGAGGAATATGAATCCTTTATGGAGCGCGTGCAGGGACAGATCGAATCGCGGTTACAGGAACTGCACGTGCCCTACCGCAAGGTTTACGGGCGCATGAAGCACCCCTACAGCATCTACCGCAAGATGTACGCCCAGAGCAAGACGATGGACGAGGTGCTGGATCTTTTCGCCTTTCGTGTCATCGTCGATACCGTGGCCGACTGCTACAACGTGCTCGGCATCATCCACGATCTCTATCGCCCCGTGCTCGGCCGGTTCAAGGACTATATCGGCACGCCCAAGCCGAACATGTACCAGTCGCTCCACACCACCGTCATCGGCGCCGACGGCATCCCCTTCGAGGTGCAGATCCGCACGCAGGAGATGCACGAGATCGCAGAATACGGCGTGGCGGCGCACTGGAAGTACAAGCAGGGCATCTCCGGCAGCGCCAACGAGCACAACTACGAATGGGTGCGCCGCCTTCTCGAAAACCAGGAGAACACCGACGCGGAGGAATTTGTCCACACGCTCAAGGTCGATATGTTTGCCGACGAGGTGTTCGTCTTTTCCCCGCGCGGCGACGTGACAAACCTTCCCGCCGGCGCGACGCCCATCGACTTTGCCTACTCCATCCACTCCGCCATCGGCAACCGTATGACGGGCGCAAAGGTCAACGGGCGCATCGCCCCGCTCGACTATCAGCTCAAAAACGGCGACGTGGTGGAGATCCTGACCTCCAAGAGCGCGCACGGCCCCAGCCGCGACTGGCTAAAGATCGCCCAGTCGAGCGAGGCGCGCAGCAAGATCCGCCAGTGGTTCAAGAAGGAGCGCCGCGAGGAGAATATCATCAACGGCCGCATGTCCTTTGAAGCCGAACTCAAGCACCTCGGCATCCCGATGAACGAGGTGCTTGGCACCGACATCGAGGCCGCGCTGCTCAAGAAGACCTCGTTCGGCTCGATGGATGAGATGTACGCCGCCATCGGCTACGGCGGTTTTTCCGCGCAGAAGGCCGTCAACCGCATCCACGACGAGATCGTCAAGCTGGAAAAGCAGCGCAAGGAGGAGCGCGCCGCCACCGTGCCGGTCGATAATTCCGGCGCGACGCGCCCGGCCATCCCCAAGCGCACGAAGAGCGAGCAGGGCATCGTGGTCGAGGGACTTTCGAACTGCCTTGTCAAATTCTCCAAGTGCTGCACACCCGTTCCCGGCGATGAGATCGTCGGCTTCATCACGCGCGGCTACGGCGTGTCCGTCCACCGCTGCGACTGCCCCAACGCCGCGCCCGAGCGCCGCAAGCCCGAGGAGCGCGGCCGCTGGATCAAGGTGAGCTGGGGCACGGACGTGAAGGAATCCTACCAGACCACGCTCGACATCTACGCCAAGGACCGCCTCGACCTCGTGCTCGATGTCTCCGCCGCGCTCTCGTCCTCGCAGACGCGCGTGGCGTCCATCAACGCGACGACGACCGCCGACGGCTTTGCCGTCATCCACCTCAACATCTATGTTTCCGATGCCGAGCACCTTGGCGCAGTCATGCGCAGGCTGCACCAGATCAGCGGAGTGATGAAGGTGGATCGCCCTGCGGGCTAAATTCCGCGCATCGCGCGGAGAGAAATGCCGCCTGCGGGCGGCAGGACCACACCCCCCATTTTCTTTCCCGAGAAAGAAAACGGGCGGTGTGACCGTCCAAAAGAAAGGCGTTTGATTGGCAGCCCCAAGCTCGAACAACCTTTATGCCTCCGGAATGCAACTGCCTGCGTGCGGCGGAGCCGCGTCAGCTTTGCAAGACGATTTGCCTCTGCTTCTACTACCCGCTGTTGCGCAGCCGTTGGCAGCTCTGCTGCCTTACGGATGCGGCACACCCCTTGCGGGTGCCGCTCTGCTGATCTTGCGCAAGTGCAGCCTAATCGCCGTCTACCGATAATACGATATCGCGGCGAGCGTCAGCAATGCCGCCTTGGCAGGCAAACACAAGATTGCACCAATCCGAAGTAGACGGAGATTGCTAAAGGGTAACGAATCGCAGGCAAAGCGGCAGCGAAGATAGAAGCACACCAAGTCGTTTAGATTCATCACTTGGCAGGCACCCGATTCCGCAGGCTGAGCACTTCTTCAAGCTACAAACTCACAATGTCGGGGGTCGAGGGGAACTCCCCTCGTCCTTCTCTGGGGGATACAAAGGGGGTATTCTCTTCGAGAAGAGAATACCCCCTTTGACCCGCGCTCCCCACGGCAGTGGGGACCAAAACGCCGCCCCTTTGGGGCATAGAAAGGAATCTATCATGCGAGCAGTATTGACTAAGGTTAAACACGCCTCCGTTACGATCGACGGAGAGCTCAAGGGCAAGATCGGCAGGGGCTTTTTGATCCTGCTGGGCGTTGCGCCTGACGACACGGAAGAAAAATGCCGCAAAATGGCAGACAAGCTCTGCTCGCTGCGCATTTTTGACGATGAAAATGACAAGATCAACCTCTCGCTCGACGACGTCGGCGGGGAATTGCTCATCATCTCGCAGTTCACGCTCTACGGCAACTGCCGCAAGGGCCGCCGCCCCGAATTTTTAAGCGCCGCGCGGCCGGAGATCGCTATCCCGATGTACGAAAAATTTGTGGACATCTGCCGCGAGAAGGGCTACCATGTAGAGACCGGTGAGTTCGGCGCCTACATGGAGGTCGAATCGCTCAACGACGGGCCGTTTACGCTGATCGTCGATTCCGCCGATCTGGACGCGCCCAAAAAACAGTGACCGGAAAGGAGCCTCTGCCGTGAAAATCATCACCACCGTCGTCGGCGCATTGCAGACGAACTGCTATCTGCTCATTGACGAAAAGACGAAGCTTGCCGCGCTCATCGACCCGGGCGACGAGGCGGAAAAGCTGCTCGCGCTCGTGAAAAGCGAGGGCGTGACGCTCAAATACATCCTTTTGACCCATGGTCATCGCGACCACACGCTCGCCGTGCCCGCGCTCAAAAAGGCCCTGCCGGACGCTGCCGTTTACATTGGACGCGGCGACGAGCACTCCACCGGCATCTACCACTACCCGATGGCCGACCTTGTTCCCGACCTCAAATTCTACGGTGAGGGCGATACGCTGCCGCTCGGCTCGCTCACGATCCATGTTCTTGCCACGCCGGGACACACGCTTGGCGGCGTGACGCTGCTTGTGGGCGACGCGATGTTTTCCGGCGACACGCTGTTCGCCGGCTCCATGGGCCGCACCGATCTCCCCGGCGGCAGCGACGCGCAGATGCTTTCCTCGCTGCGCAAGCTCGCCCTGCTGAACGGCGACTATACTGTTTACCCCGGCCACATGGATCAGACGACGCTCGCGCGCGAGAAGGAATGCAATTTCTATCTTTGCGCCGCACTGCGGAAATAAGGGACAGCGCCACATGAAAGTCGAACTCATTGGGCATGATGAAAAATACGCCGTGGAACAAAGCCTTTTGACGCTTTTCCCCACAGAAAAGCCGGTCTACGGCGCGGTCGATCCCACTGCCGACCCCTGCTGGGCGCGCATCACGCTCACCGAGGAGCAGGAGCGCGTGCAGGTAACGACAGAGTTGGGGCAGGACGGCAAGTCCGCCGCCCACAGCTACGACTACCCCCTCTCCGGCACGGAGTATGAAAAAGAGGGGCAGCGCCGCCACGCCGTCGGCATCAGCTTTTTCGGCGCGGCAAAGGACTTGCTCGGCATCTCCCCCGCGTGGGGGAGCCTGACCGGCGTGCGGCCTGCGAAAGTCGCGCTCTCGCTCATCCGCGAGGGCGGCAAAAGTCGCGCGGAAAAGGAATTGCAGGAGCTCTACTGCGTGCAGCCCGCGCGCGCCCGCCTCGCCATCGAGGCGGCGGACGCCGGTATCCGCGCCGCGGCGGAGCTGGAGCCGAACGATATCTCGCTCTATGTCGGCATCCCGTTCTGCCCGACGAGGTGCGCGTATTGCAGCTTCGTGGCGCAGAGCGTCGAAAAGTCGTTCTCGCTCGTCGAGCCGTATCTGGAGGCGCTTTTCGACGAGATCACCGCGGCGGGGCAGCTCGTGCGCGAGTTGGGGCTGAACGTCAAGTCGTTCTACATGGGCGGCGGCACGCCGACCACGCTGACCGCCGATCAGATGGACCGCCTGCTCACGAAATTGGAGCAGAATTTTGACTTTGACGGTCTCGCCGAGCTGACGATCGAGGCGGGCCGCCCTGACACGATCGACGAAGAAAAGCTGCGCGTGCTGCGCGCGCACAACACCACGCGCGTTTCCATCAACCCCCAGACGATGGAAGATAACGTGCTTGCGGCCATCGGCCGCCGCCACACGGCGGACGATATTCGCCGCGCGATGGAACAGGTCAGGCGCGCGGGCTTCCCGCACGTCAACATGGATCTCATCGCAGGCCTTCCCGAGGATACGCCCGCAGGCTTTGCAAGGAGCCTTGACGAGGTTATCTCCATGGGCGCGGACAACATCACGGTGCACACCTTGTCCCTCAAAAAGGGCAGCCGCATCACGCTTGAGGGAAGCCGCATTCCCGGCGCGGAGGAAGTTGCCGAAATGCTGGACTATGCCGACCCCACGCTGCGTAAGAATGGTTTTGCCCCCTATTACCTCTACCGCCAGAAGTACATGTCCGGCAGCTTTGAAAACGTCGGCTGGACAAAGCCCGGCGGCACGGGGCTTTACAACATCTACATCATGGAAGAGCTGCACTCCATCCTCTCGCTCGGCGCGGGCGGCTCGACCAAAATGGTCGGCGGCGGGCAGATCCGCCGCGCGTTCAATGCCAAATACCCGCGCGAATACATCGATCGGCCGGAAAAGCGCCGCGCGAACCTGATGGACTTCGCCCGCTTCTACGCCGAACAAGGAGAATGACTATGATGACAACCAACTATTCCGCCGATACGGTCAGGCCGCACTTTACGTTTGCAGACTATCAGGAGAGCGCGGACTATCTGCGTACACGGCTCGCAGGCTTTGCCCCCGAGGTGCTGCTGGTGCTCGGCAGCGGGCTGGGCTTTCTCGGCGAGCAGGTCGAGCGGCCCGTGTACGTGCGCTACGCTGATATCCCGCACTTCCACGCCTCCACCGCGCCGGGCCACGAGGGACGCTTTGTCTTTGGCGAGCTTTGCGGCAGGCGCGTGGCCGTCATGCAGGGCCGCATGCACTGCTATGAGGGCTACACCATGGAAGACGCCGCCTACGCCGTTCGCGTCATCCGGCTGCTCGGCGCAAAAACGATGATCGTGACGAACGCCGCGGGCGCGGTGAACACCGATTATCAGGCCGGCGACCTGATGCTCATTTCCGACCACATCAAGCTCTTCGACTTTGGCCCGCTCTGGGGGCCGAATATTCCGGAGTTCGGCACGCGCTTCCCCGATATGTCCACTGTCTACTCCCCCCGCCTGCGCGAACTGGCGAAGGAGGTCGCGCGTGAGCAGGCGCTCACGCTGCGCGAGGGTGTTTACATGTACTTCCCCGGCCCGCAGTTTGAAACGCCTGCCGAGGTGAGCGCCGCGCGCATTCTGGGTGCGGACGCGGTCGGCATGTCCACCGTGCCGGAGGCCATCGCCGCCGCGCACTGCGGCTACGAGATCCTCGGCGTGACGCTCTGCGCCAACATGGCCGCCGGCGTGCTGGCACAGCCGCTGTGCGGCGAGGAGGTCAACGAGATGGCCGCGCAGTCCGCTCCGCGCTTCTCGGCACTGATCCTCGGCTGTCTTTCGCAGCTGTAACGTCCGGCGCTCCAATATCTGACAAAAAGGTCGTATTTCCTATGGCTACGGAAAAAAAGCAATCCTTTCTCGGCGGCGCGGCGGTGCTGGCGTTCGGCATCGTGGCGGTCAAGATCATCGGCGCGGTATTTAAGATCCCGCTGCGCAACATCCTCGGCGAGGGAGGCAGCGCGGACTTTTCCAACGCCTACAACATCTACGCGACCATGCTGACCATCTCCACGGCCGGTCTGCCCGTGGCGCTTTCAAAGCTTGTGAGCGAGGCCTATGCGCGCGGACGCACGCGGCAGGCGCAGCGCACGTTCCACATTTCGCTGATCGTCTTTCTCGTACTGGGGCTCATTTCGTTTGCGCTGATGTGGTGGGGCAATGATTTTCTCGCCGGACTTCTCAACAACCCCCGCGCCGCCTACGGCATCCGCACGCTTGCGCCGGCCGTGGTGTGCGTGGGCTGCCTTTCCGCCTTCCGCGGCTATGCCCAGGGGCGGCAATATATGACGCCCACCGCCGTCTCGCAAATTTTAGAGGCGCTGTGCAAGCTCATCTTCGGCCTTGCGCTTTCGCTGTGGCTCCTCAGGCTCGGCCAGCCGGATTATATCGCCGCAGCGGGCGCCATCGGCGGCGTGACCATCGGCACGATCCTCTCTCTCGTGTATATGGCGCTCAACTACCTGCATCACCGCCCCGCCGTGCAGAGCGGCGAGCGCCGCGCGCCGGGGCGCGCCATCCTGCGCCGTCTGCTGGCGCTGGCCATTCCCATCACCATTGCGTCCTCCATGGTCTCGGTCATCACGCTGATCGACACCTCGCTCGTGCAGGGGCGGCTGCAGGGCGCGCTCCAGTTCACGCTGGATGAGACCCGCGCGCTCTACGGCAACTACTCTGCCTGCATGGATCTCTACAACCTGCCCTCCTCGCTGATGGTCGCGCTCACAGCTTCGGTCATTCCCGCCGTTTCCGCCGCCATCACGCAGCGCAACGACCGGCAGACCGCGCGCATCGTGCGCTCGTCCTTCCGCGTGACGGCGCTGCTCGCCTTTCCGATGGGACTTGGCCTGTGGGCGCTCAGCAGCCCGATCTTTTGCCTGTTCTACCCGCGCTATGACGGCGCGCTCGGCGGGCAGCTCCTCTCCGTGCTCGGCATTGCGAGCATCTTCGTCTGTCTGATGCTCGTCACCAATTCGATCCTACAGTCCTATGGGCGCGTCAGCACCCCCATCGTCACCATGCTCATCGGCGGCGTAGTCAAGATCGTGCTGAACTATAACCTTGTCGCCGTGCCGTCGATCAACATCCATGGCGCGCCTATCGGTACGCTTGTATGCTTCGCGCTCACAGCCATTCTGAATCTGATCGCCGTCGCGCGCGTCACGAGCTTCCGGCTCAACTACCCCGGCTACTTCCTGCGCCCGCTGCTTGCCGCGCTTGCGATGGCGTTTACTGCGCGGGGCGTCTATGCCCTTGCCGCGCGCTTTATCGTGCTCGGCAGCGAGCGCATGACGCTGCTTTTATGCGTAGGGCTGGCCATTCTTGCCGCCGTGCTCGTCTACGGCGTGCTCGTGCTGGTGCTGCAGTGCATCCGGCGCGAGGATCTCGCGCTGCTGCCCAAGGGCGATAAGCTCGCGCAGCTGCTCCACATCCGCTAAAAACCCTTGAGAAATCAGGAAAAATCACAGAAACTCCTTGCATTGAAAGGCAAACTATGGTAAATTATCCTGAGAAAGAGGTCTACACCTACGAAGACCTTGTTCAGATCCTGCGCATCCTGCGCGCGCCGGACGGCTGCCCGTGGGACCGCGTGCAGACGCATCTCAGCAACCGCCGCAACTTCCTTGAGGAAGCTTACGAAGCCGCCGAGGCCTTTGACCTCGACGATCCGGAGCTGATGAAGGAGGAGCTGGGCGACATGCTCATGCAGGTTCTCTTCAACATCCACATCGAAGAGGACGCCGGCCGTTTTACGACCGATGACGTCACCGACCACGTCGTGCGCAAGCTCATTTTCCGCCACCCGCACATTTTTGGCGGCGGCACAGCGGACACGAGCGAGGAAGTCCTCGTGAACTGGGACAAGCTCAAGCGCGCAGAGAAGGGCCAGCGCAGCACTGCCGAGGCGATGGATTCTGTCGCCCGCTCGCTTCCCGCCCTCTGGCGGGCGGACAAGCTGCAAAGCAAGGCCGCAAAAGCAGGCTTTGAATTTGCCGGCGCCGCCGATGCGCTGGATAAGCTGGAAGAGGAAACGCACGAGCTGCGTACCGCCGTGGAAAACGGCACAAACTATGAAGAAGAGCTGGGTGATGTGCTGTTTGCCGCCGTCAAGGTCGGCCGCTTCTGCGGCGTTGATCCTGAGGCGGCGCTCACAGGGACCTGTGAGAAATTCATCGCGCGCTTCCGCAGGGTGGAAGAAGCGGTGAATGCGCGCGGCAGGGAGATGTCTGAAGTCCCGCTCGAAGAACTGACGGCGCTGTGGAACGCCGCCAAGCACCACGAATGATCAAGGGCGCACGGCGCCTTGCTCAGATATCCCGGGGCCGCCGGCTCCGGAAAAATTATCAGGAGGAACGATCCATGAATAAGACTGAACTCATTGCCGCCGTCGCGGAGAAGGCAAGCATTTCCAAGAAGGAGTCCGAGGCCGTCATCAACGCCGCTCTCGAAACCATCATCGACTCCCTGAAGAACGACGAAAAGGTCCAGCTCGTCGGCTTCGGTTCTTTCGAGACCAAACACCGCGCCGAGCGCACCGGCCGCAACCCCAAGACCAAGGAGAGCATCACCATCGCCGCTTCCAAGGTCCCGACCTTCAAGGCCGGCAAGGCGTTCAAGGACGCTGTTGCGCAGTAATTCCGAGGCAGACAGATTCTGATACAAAAGCGGCGGCGCAATGATATGCGCCGCCGCTTTTCCCAAAGGAGAACGACCATGCGACTGGATAAATATCTCAAGGTCTCGCGCCTGATCAAGCGCCGCACTGTGGCAAACGAGGCCTGCGACGGCGGCCGCGTCACGGTCAACGGCAAGGTCGCCCGCGCATCGTACGATGTGAAGGCGGGCGATGTGATCGCGCTGCACTTCGGCGAGCGGGTGCTCGCGGTCGAGGTGCTGGATGTTTCCGAGACCGCCGGCAAGAGCGAGGCTTCGCTGCTCTACCGCGAGGTGAATGCGCCGCAGGCGTGAGCATGCTGTGATATTCCGGACGCGCCCTTCATACATTGTGGTATGGAGGGCGCGCTTTTCGCGCGCCGCAAGCGAAAGGATGGTTCCGGCTATGACATATGACGCTTCCCCCGCCTCCGCCCACCGCATCGAGCTTTCCGGACGCGAAAGCCTGACGGTCTCGGGCGTGGAGGACGTAGACCGCTTTGACGAAACGGAGATCGTAATGAATACAGCCGAGGGCGTGCTCGTTGTCACGGGAGAAAACCTGCACATCGGCAAGCTCAGCCTTGACGGCGGCGAGCTGCATGTGGACGGGCGCATCGACGCGCTCTCCTACGAGGACGCGCCCGCCGGCCGCGGCGGCCTGCTCTCGCGGCTGTTCGGAGGCTGAGGCATGGGCGTTTCGCTGGACGCGCAGGCGCAGGGCTTCCTCGCCTCGCTCCTGCTGGGCGCAGCGCTGGCGCTGCTCTACGATCTGCTGCGCGCGATCCGCCTGCGGCGGAAAGCATCGGGCGCGCTCACCGGCGCGCTCGACGCGCTCTACTGCCTGCTGCTGGCGCTGCTGTCGTTCTTCTTTGCGCTGCGCATCGGCGGAGGTGAGCTGCGGCTTTTCATGCTGCTCTCGGCGCTGCTGGGCGCGGTGCTGTACTTTGCGCTGCCGGCGCGCTGCCTGCGTCCGCTGTGGGCCTTTTGGGCAGACGTTTTGTTTGCGCTGCTGGCACTTGCGGCAGCGCCGTTCCGGCTGCTCAAGAATTTTTATGGTAAACTTGCCAAACTTTGCAAAAGGTACTTTCTTTTTTCCCGCAACCGGCTTATAATGAAAGCGTATAAGCGCGGCGCGCGCCGAAATGCGCGCAGGGCCGCGGCAAAAGGAGAGGCGCGGCATGGCAGAGCAGGCAAAAAAAGAGAAGAAGCGCACCAGCTTTCTCACGATGCTGGTGATCTTTATGCTGCTGGCGCTGCTGGGCGTGGAGCTGATGCATCTCCGCGCGCAGATCGCCAAGGCCGAAGAGGAGCAGCAGGCGCTGCAGACGAAGCTGGACGCGGCCAGGCAGGAAAACGACGCGCTCTCTTCGGCGCTGGAAAAGGCCGACGATCCTGAGTTTCTGCAGGAGCTGGCGCGCGATCAGCTCGGTTATGTGACCCCCGGAGAGAAGACCTTTTACGACGTGAGCAACTGAATCTTCTGCCCCTTTTCAAGCGCCCGTCCGGGCGCTTTTTTGCTGCGCGGGACAAAGAAAGGGGCCGTTGGCGCAGCGCGCCAACGGCTCAAACGGGTGGGATATTGGAAAGCTTCCGAAGCTTATGATACAAGACCTGTCCGCCGGCGTCAATGGGAGCTTTTGTCGTATTCTGTCGAAGCATGTCGAACTGTGTCAAATCGGACATATTTGTCATTTTGCACAAACACGCATTCTTAACATTAAGTTCATTTGATATTTTTTGATAGACGTGCTATCATAAGTAAAAGTGAAGAGGGAGCAGAACCGGCTTCCTTTTCACTTCCTCACCAACGAAAGGAGCCATCATTATGAAATTCACCTACACCTGCAAGAAGATCTCCCTGAACGATTCTGTCAAGGCCTATGCGGAAAAGAAGATCAGCAAGCTGGAAAAGTTCTTCAAGGAAGAACCGGAAGCCTCCGTGACCTTCTCCGTAGAGAAGAAGAACCGCTGCATCGTTGAGATCATGCTCCGCGGTGCCAACGGAACGCTGTTCCGTGCCGTGTGTGAGGACGCTGACGGCGATATGCGCGGCGCGATCGACGAAGCCGCCGCCCAGATCGAGCGCAAGATCCGCAAGAACAAGACGCGCCTGGCCAAGAATCTGCGCGCCGAGTCCGTCGCCCCTGAACTGCCCGAGGAATTTGAGGTGCATGAGGAGGGCGAGTTCGATATCGTGCGCACCAAGCGCTTCACCGTCAAGCCCATGAGCGCCGAAGAAGCCATCCTACAGATGAACCTGCTGGGTCACAGCTTCTTCGTCTTCCGCAACACGGACGACGGCGACGGCATCTCAGTCGTCTACCGCCGCAACAACGGCGGCTACGGCATCATCGAGACTGAGAACGCTGACTGATCCCCGATCACAAAAGGGCGAAACTGCGGTTTCGCCCTTTTTTTGCTGCCCATTTTGTGTTATACTGGGCGCAGATCCTGAAAAGAGGTGGCCGTCATGCTTTTCTACCCGCTGTTCTGCCGCGCGTTCCAATGCTGCTTCGCGCTGGGAGCACGCGTGCTTCCGTGGCGAAGACCGGAGGTCCTTTCCGGTGCGAACAGTCTCCTGCGCGTGCCCGAGGTGCTCAGGGCCAACGGCGTGCGGCGCCCCTTCGTCGTTGCCAGCCGCCGCCAATGCGCGGATGAACACTTCAGGGCATTGCAGGAGGCGCTCGACGCGCAGGACATTATGCTGTCCATCTTTTCGACCGTCGAGCCGAACCCCTCCGTTGCGACTGTGGAGCGGATCGCCGCCCAGTACCGCTTCGACCGCTGCGACTGCTTTCTTGTCATCGGCGGCGGTTCGCCGATGGACGCGGCCAAGGCCGCGGCAGCGCGCATCGTACGGCCGGAGAAGAGCGCGGTGCAGCTCGGCGGGCTTCTGAAGGTCCGCCGCCGCATCCCGCTGTTCATCGCGGTCCCCACGACGGCGGGCACCGGCTCAGAGACGACCATCGCCGCCGTAGTGACGGACGCAGCGCACCACAAGTACGCCATCTCCGATCTCTGCCTGATCCCGCGCTATGCCGTGCTTGATCCCACGCTGACTGTCGGCCTGCCGCCTCACATCACAGCGGAAACGGGCATGGACGCCCTGACGCACGCAGTGGAGGCATACTTGAGCCGCTTTTACAATACAAAAGAAACAAGGGTCTGCGCCGAGCGCGCGGTGGCGGCGATCTTCGCGCATCTGGAGCGCGCGTACCGCGACGGCACATCGCTGCCCGACCGCATGGCGATGCTGCAGGCGTCGTTCGACGCCGGCGCCGCCTTTACGCGCGCAAGCGTCGGCAACGTGCACGCCATCGCCCATGCGCTTGGCGGACTGTACGGCACGGCGCACGGCCTTGCCAACGCCGTGCTGCTGCCCATCGTGCTGGAGGATTATGGTACGGCGGTCTATCCCCGCCTTGCCCGTCTTGCGGAGCTTGCCAGTCTTGCGGGCGGAACGGAGGAGGCGCGCGCCAAGGCATTTATCGCCGAGATCCGCGCGATGAATGCCCGCATGGGTATTCCCGGCCGGCTGGATGGCATCCGCACAGAGGATATCCCCCGCATGGCGCAGTGGGCCGCAGCGGAGGCGAATCCCGTCTACCCCGTGCCGGTCATCTACGGCAAAGATCGCTTTGCGCGCGTCATCGAGCGGGCGCGGACGGGCGCATAAAGCTTGGCAGGACCTTAATCCCGCCTTCTTGCAATGCGCCGTATGATTTGCTATAATATTTTGCATCAAACTGACGAATGGATGTTTTTTATGATCGGAGTTTACGACTACACCGTCATCGCGACCTACCTTTCGCTGCTGCTGGGGCTTGGCGGCATCTATGCCGCCGCGCAGGCAAAGCCGCTGTCCGCCATGCTGTGCCTGATGCTCTCCGGCCTGCTCGATGCCTTTGACGGGCGCATCGCCCGCACGAAGAAGAACCGCACGGAAACAGAAAAGCGCTTCGGCATCCAGATCGATTCGCTCAACGACCTTGTCTGCTTTGGCGTGCTGCCTGCCGCCATCGGCTGGTCCACCGGCTGCGGCGGGCTCTGGTTTCTTGCCACAATGTCGTTTTTTGTGCTTTGCGCGCTGATCCGTCTCGCCTACTTCAACGTGATGGAGGAGGAACGGCAGGAGCAAACCGATGCGCTGCGCCACTGTTATCTTGGCGTACCGGTGACGGCCAGCGCTTTTGTGATGCCGCTTTTCTATCTGCTGGCGCTGTATCTGGAGCTTGACCATGCCGTCTTCTACGCTGCGGGCACATTTTTGCTGGGCGTGCTGTACATCACGCCCCTGCACGTGAGAAAGCCGAAGCTCGGCGGCATTCTCGCCATGGCCGTGCTCGGTCTTGCCGAGCTGCTGGCTCTCATTCGCATCATGCTGTAAAAAAGCTAAAAAGGCGGCCTAAGGCCGCCTTTTTCAGTTCAGAAACTCCGCCGGATCGCAGGGAACGCCATCCTTTGTGACAGAAAAGTGCAGGTGCGGAGCGCTGGCAAATTCGGCGAGCGAGGTCGCACCCACCGCGCCGATGACTTCACCGGCAGAGACGTACTGCCCCTCCCCCACGGTCGGCACGCTCTGCAGATTTGCATACGTTGTCTCGTAGCCGCCATCGTGCGCGATGGTGACGCACGTGCCCATCAGATCATCGGCGACGACCTGCGTGACCGTGCCGCTGCACGCGGCGATCACCTGCGTGCCGACCTCGGCGGCGATGTCTACGCCGTCGTGCGTGCGCCAGTCGCCCAGCGTTTCATTGTACCTCAGCTCGTCCATCGAAAAGGCGGCGAGCGTCTCCCCCACGAGCGGTGAGACGACCAGCCGCGGCGCGACCGGCAGCGCGTCCTCCTCCGCGGCGGGAACGGTGTCCTCCACACCGGTGGCCTCGTCCATTACGGTGATCTCCTCCGCCGGCTCAGGCGCGACCCAATCATCCTCGCTCGGATCCGGCGTGATCGCAATGACCTCCGGCATCTGCGGCGTCTCGTCCTCCACCGGCAGCTCAAGCTGTGAGGAGACGTTCTCCGCATCCTTGTCCGTCGTATCTTTCGGCAGCAGCGTCCAATAGCCCGCGACGGCCAGCGCCGTCACACCGAGGAACAGGGCTATGTATAAGCCCGTCCCGCCGAAGAAGTGCCGCTTTGCGCGGCCGTTCGATCCTGCCATGTTTCATCCTTTCCGCCGCTTCGCGGCTCGTGCGAAAATTGCGAGCAAAAAAGCTCTGACGGTAGTGTGTACCGTCAGAGCTTTTTCTAAACATGGCAGATTCGATTTTTTAGCGGACGATCAGCGTCTTGCCGTCCATTTCCGCGGGCTGCTCAAGGCCCATCACGTCGAGGATCGTCGGCGCGATGTCGGCGAGGCGGCCCTCGCGCAGCTCGGTGCCCGCGCCGCAGAGGATGAAGGGCACCACATTCGTCGTGTGCGCGGTCATCGGGCTCTTGCCGTCGCTTTGCAGCATCTGCTCGGCGTTGCCGTGGTCGGCGGTGATCATCGCGATGCCGCCCATCTTGAGCGTCGCCTCCACGACCTGACCGACGCACTCGTCGACCGTTTCGACGGCCTTGACAGCCGCGTCGAAGACGCCCGTGTGGCCGACCATGTCGCAGTTGGCAAAGTTCAGAATGATGACGTCGTACTTGCCGGACTCGATGCGCTCGACGCACTTGCTCGCGACCTCGTAGGCGCTCATCTCGGGCTGGAGGTCGTAGGTCGCGACCTTCGGGGAGGCGACGAGCACGCGATCCTCGCCGGGATACGGCTCTTCCACGCCGCCGTTGAAGAAGAACGTGACATGGGCGTACTTTTCGGTCTCGGCGATGCGCAGCTGCGTCATGCCCATCTTGCTGAGGTACTCGCCAAGGCCGTTTTTCACGCTGATGCGCGGGAAGGCGACGAGCACGTTCGGCATCGTGGCGTCGTACTCGGTGTTGCACACATAGGTCAGCGGGAAATACTCGCGCTTGAAGCCGTCGAACGCGGGGTCGACAAAAGCGCGCGTGATCTCGCGGGCGCGGTCGGGGCGGTAGTTGAAGAAGATGACCGAGTCGTTGTCGGAGATCATGCCGTCCTTGTCGCAGACGACCGGCTCGACGAATTCGTCCGTCACGCCGTTTTTGTAGCTCTCCTCAATGGCGTGGATCGGGTCGGGATCCTGCACGCCCTCGCCGTAAACGAGCGCGTCGTAAGCGTTCTCCAGGCGATCCCAGCGCTTGTCGCGATCCATCGCGTAATAGCGGCCCATGACGGTCGCGATCTTGCCGACGCCGAGCTCACGGCACTTTTCCATGGTCTTTGCGACAAAGTCGCGGCCGGAGGTCGGGGGCGTGTCGCGCCCGTCGAGGAAGGCGTGGATATACACGCGCTTTAAGCCCTTGATGTGCGCCATCTTCAAAAGCGCATAGAGGTGGTCGAGCGTGGAGTGCACGCCGCCGTCGGAATGCAGACCGTAAAGATGCAGCGCCGAGCCTTTTGCAAGGCAGTCGTCCATCGCCTTGTTGTAGGCGGGGTTTTCGAAAAATGTGCCGTCCTCGATGGAACGGGTGATGCGCGGCAGATCCTGGAACACGACGCGGCCGCCGCCGATGTTGGTGTGACCGACCTCGCTGTTGCCCATCTGCCCGTCGGGCAGACCCACGTCAAGGCCGGAGGCCTTGAGCGTCGTGTGGGCATACTCGGAAAAAAGACCGTCGAGCACGGGGGTGTTGGCAGCGCGCACCGCGTTGCCGACGGTATCGTTGGACAGGCCGAAGCCGTCCATAATGATCAATGTGGTCGGAGCTTTATTCATAAGCTGCTCTCTCCTTTTCCTGTCAATCCTGGTTAGCGGCGTGAACGATCTCCATCAGCGAATTGGGTTCGAGCGACGCGCCGCCGATCAATCCGCCGTCGATATCCTCGTGGGAGAGGAGCTCGCGCGCGTTTTCACTCTTCATCGAGCCGCCGTACTGAACGGTCACGCTGCGGGCGACGCGCGCGCCGTACTGTGCGCGGATCAGCGCGCGGATATAGGTGCAGACCTCGGCAGCCTGCTCGCCTGTAGCGGTTTTGCCCGTGCCGATCGCCCAGATGGGCTCATAGGCAATGACGCAGCGGCGCATCTGCTCGGCGCTCACACCGGCAAGGGCGCTCTTCACCTGAAGGGCGATGAGCTCCATCGTCACGCCCATCTCACGCTGATTCAGGCTCTCGCCCACACAAATGATGGGATTCAGGCCGGCGCTCAGCGCGGCATGTACTTTCTTGTTGACGATCTCATCGGTCTCGCCGAAGAGGGCGCGGCGCTCGCTGTGACCGACGATAACATAGCGCACGCCGAGATCGGCGAGCATATCGGCAGAAATTTCACCGGTGTAGGCGCCGCTCTTTTCAAAGTAAACGTTCTGCGCGCCCACGGCAATGCGGCTGTCCTTGAAAGCGCGCACGGCGGCACTCAGGTCGGCGGCGGGCACGCACACGACGATGTCGCACCACTTGGTCTTGGGAAGAATGGCCTTGAACTGTTCGGCAAAGGCCTTGGTCTCGCTGGGGGTCTTGTTCATTTTCCAGTTGCCTGCAATGATGGTTTTACGGTATCTGCGATTCATGGTGGGTCTTTTCTCCTGTTACTGTCTAAGTCTAAGATCTATGCGAATATTTGAAAATCAATGATGATTTTTCTCACTTGTCTAGAAGGCAGGCAACGCCCGGAAGCTCCTTGCCTTCCAGGAACTCGAGCGACGCGCCGCCGCCGGTGGAGATGTGCGTGATCTTGTCGGCAAAGCCGAGCTGCTCGGCAGCCGCCGCGCTGTCGCCGCCGCCGATGATGGTGACCGCGCCGCTCTCGGCGAGCGCCTTGGCCATGGCCTTGGTGCCGGTTGCAAAGGCGGGGAACTCAAAAACGCCCATGGGGCCGTTCCAGACGATCGTGCCCGCGCCCTGCGTCGCTTTGCAGAAAAGTTCGATGGTCTCAGGGCCGATGTCCATGCCCATCATATCGGCGGGAATGTGCATCGCGTCGACGACGTGGGGCTCTGCGTCGGCGGCAAACTCCGTCGCCGCGACGGTATCGACCGGCAGCAGGAGCTTGACGCCCTTCTGCTTTGCCTTTTCGATCATTTCGAGCGCGTAGGCGCACTTGTCTTCCTCGAGCAGGGACTTGCCGATCTCGCCGCCCTGCGCCTTGGCGAACGTGTAGGCCATGCCGCCGCCGATGATGACGGTGTCGGCCTTGTCTAAAAGGTTGTTGATGACGGCGATCTTGTCGCTGACCTTTGCGCCGCCGAGCACGGCGACGAACGGGCGCTTGGGATCGTCGAGCGCCTTGCCCATGACCTCAAGCTCCTTGGCAACAAGAAAACCGGATACGGCGGGAAGATACGCCGCTACGCCCGCGGTGGAGGCGTGGGCGCGGTGCACCGTGCCGAACGCGTCGGACACATACAGCTCCGCCATGGAGGCGAGGGCCTTGGCAAGCGCGGGATCATTCTTCGTTTCGCCCGGCTCGAAGCGGGTATTTTCAAGCAGCATGATCTCGCCGCCCTTGAGCGCCGCAGCCTTGGCTCTCGCGTCCTCACCGACGACGTCGTGGGCGAAGATGACGGGCTTGCCCAAGAGCTTTGAAAGATGCTCCGCCACAGGGGCGAGCGTCAGCTTTTCAAGGGACTTTTTCCACTTTTCCTCCGTGAGCGTTGCGGGATCCTTGCCCTTTTCCGTCTGCTTTTTGACCCACTTGTCGAACTTTGCTTCGGGCTTTCCGAGGTGAGAGCAGGCGATCACGGCCGCGCCGTGGTCGAGCAGGTACCGGATGGTCGGCAGCGCCGCCACGATACGCTTATCCGAAGTGATCGCGCCGGTCTCCTTGTCCTGGGGAACGTTGAAATCGCAGCGCAGCAGCACCTTCTTACCGCTCACGTTGACATCGCAAACCGTTTTCTTATTATAATTCATATTGTTTCCTCCTCATAATGTACACATACGATTTGGTTACTCATTTTGAAACGAAACCGTTTCCCTACGGAGTTTCCAGCATCTCTCCCTCATGCTTGAGTCCGGGAAAGTCCGTCTGCCGCAGCGCCTCATACGTCAGGATCGCCACAGAGTTGGAAAGGTTCAGGCTGCGCGCCTCCGCGCGCATCGGCAGGCGGATGCAGCGCTCATAGTGCGCCTTGCGGAAATCCTCCGGCAGGCCCGCGGTCTCCTTTCCGAAGAAGAGCCAGCAGCCGTCCTTGAATTCCGCCTGGCAGTAGTCCTGCGGGGCCTTGGTCGTGGCGAGCCAACAGTCGTTTTCCGCTTCGGGGTGTTTTGCAAAAAGGTCCGCCAGATTTTCATATACACTGATATCCACCAGATACCAGTAATCCAGTCCCGCGCGCTTGACGGCGCGGTCGGAAATGTCGAACCCGAGGGGCTTGATGAGATGCAGATGCGCCCCCGTCGCCGCGCAGGTGCGCGCGATATTGCCGCAGTTTTGCGGGATCTCCGGCTCGACGAGCACGATATTCAGCATGACAGCACCTCCTCCACGCGAAAGTTTTATCATTGTACCGCAAAAATATTGCGAATTCAACCAAAAAAGCAGCCTTTTGAAACGAAATTTCTAAAATGTGAAAGTGAAGGCCGCGAATCAAAAAATTTTTGTTTTTTTTGTGAGAAAAGGTGGATTTTTCGGGCAGCTTTGCTATAATGACGTTAATACACTGCAAGTGAAGTGGAGAAGGGAGATGAACCCCAATGGATCAGAAGCTGGCCGTTCTCTTTATGCCGGACGATATGACCCTGACAAAAGAAAAAACGCCGCTGATGCTCAGACCCATTTTGTTCTGCCCCATTCTCACGTGGATGGTCGAAGAACTGATGGGGCAAGGTGTCGAGCGGTTTTTCATTGTCTCTGACGTGCGCGCGCACGACATCATGCGCCCTTATATCCCCGAGCAGGCCGACGTCACCTATGTTGACGGGGCAAAGCATGGGGAGGAACTGCTGAAGCTCCTCAAGGGCGAAAAGGGCAGCGTGCTCATCGTCAACGGCGCGGTGCTGCCCGTGGGCGTGTTTTCCGGCGGCGCGGTCTACTCTGCGAAGGCCGCGGAGTGCTGCAAGGTACTCAAAGAGCACGGCGCATTTGCCGCCTTCCCCAAGGGGGCGGAGATCACGAAAGGCTTTCTTCCCGTGGGCGACGATGAGGAGATCCGGAGCGCCCAGGATATGTGCCGCCGCAAGATCGCCGACAAGCATTTTGCCGCGGGCGTTTCCATCATGGACCCCAACAATACCTACATTGACCCCCGCGTCAAGATCGGCAGCGGCACGGTCATCCTGCCGGGCACGATCCTGCGCGGCAGGACGGTCATCGGGAAAAACTGCACCATCGGCCCGAACACCATGATCCGCGACTGCGTGATCGGCGACGAGACAGAGGTCAACGCCTCGCAGCTCAATGAAAGCCGCGTCGGCAGCCACACGAACGTGGGGCCGTTTGCCTATGTGCGCCCGAATTCGACGATCGGCGACCATGTCAAGGTCGGCGACTTTGTCGAGATCAAAAACAGCGTCATCGGCAACGGCACGAAGATCTCGCACCTGACCTACATCGGCGACAGCGACTGCGGCGAGCGCATCAACTTCGGCTGCGGCACGGTGACGACGAATTACGACGGCTTTAAAAAGTTCCGCTGCACGATCGGCGACGACGCCTTCATCGGCTGCAACACGAACCTTGTCGCGCCTGTGACTGTCGGCAGCGGCAGCTACATCGCCGCCGGCTCCACCATCACTGACGAGGTGCCCGCCGATTCCCTCGCCATCGCGCGCGAGCGTCAGGTCAACAAGCCCGGCTGGGCCGAACAGTGGCGCGCCGCGCACGAGAAAAAGTAACTTCAGAAAATTTATAATAAACAGAGGAGTACATCAACATGATCTCTCACGGCAAGGACATCAAGATTTTCACCGGCAACGCAAACCCCAAACTGGCAGCGGACATCTGCAAGATCATCGGCACCAAGCTCGGCGAGAGCGAGGTCAAGAGCTTCGCAGACGGCGAGGCCTCCGTCTCCCTGTACGAGACCGTGCGCGGCAGCGACGTGTTCCTCGTTCAGTCCACCTGCAAGCCCGTCAACGACAGTCTGATGGAGCTTCTGATCATGGTCGATGCCTGCCGCCGCGCTTCCGCCGGCCGCATCACCGCCGTCATGCCCTACTTCGGCTACGCCCGTCAGGACCGCAAGGCCAAGAGCCGCGACCCCATCTCCGCCAAGCTCGTGGCCAACATGCTCGTCGCCGCAGGCGTTGACCGCGTGCTGACGATGGACCTGCACGCCAACCAGATCCAGGGCTTCTTTGATATTCCCGTGGACAACCTCTTTGGCAACCCCATCTTTGTCGATTACTATGCCAAGAAGTTCGGCTCTGCTTGCGAGGATATGGTCGTCGTCTCCCCCGACGTCGGCTCCGTCGCCCGCGCCCGCACCTTCGCTCAGAAGCTGCACATGAATCTCGCCATCGTCGATAAGCGCCGCCAGAAGGCCAACCAGTGCGAGGTCATGAACGTCATCGGCGACGTTGAGGGCAAGGAGTGCATCCTCTTCGACGACATGGTCGACACCGCCGGTTCCCTCTGCAACGCGGCCAAGGCCATCGTTGAGGTCGGCGGCGCGAAGAAGGTCTACGCCTGCGCGTCCCACGGCGTTCTCTCCGGCCCCGCGCTCGAGCGCCTGGCCAACAGCAACATCGAGGAGCTCGCTCTGCTCGATACCATCCCCGCGCCTACCAATGAAGAGGAGCTCAAAAAGTCCCGCATCAAGTATCTGACCGTTGCGCCGATGTTCGCCGAGGCGATCGAGCGCACGTATCAGGAGATTTCGATTGCAAAGCTGTTTAACTAAAACCCGTTTAGGAATTAGTTAAATAACTTTGCTGTTATGACCCGCTGCGCAGGAGTAATATGCCGCGCGTTGCGCGGCGGGAAAACTCCCGCACCGTGCGGAAGTGCGCCAAAAGGGGGTATTCTCTTCTCGAAGAGAATACCCCCTTTGGAACCCCAAAAGAAATGCAAGGGGTCTTCCCCCTCGACCCCGCACATTGGCAGTTTAGGGCTTGAAGGACTGCACGCGCTGCGCAATGTAAGTGCGGTGTACATGGCTTCGCCATGAATCCCTGCGAATCGTTACCGATCGCAACCGCGCCTTACTATCGCGAGGCGCGAGCGACGTTGCCTCGGCGGCAGACTGCGTGCGAAATAGCGGCATTGCTGCGCTTGCCGCATTGCTGGGTACTCTGGTAGACAGAAATTAGTCTGCACTTCTACAAGATCAGCAGAGCGGCACCCGCAAGGGGTGTACCGCATCCGTAAGGCGGCAAAGCCGCCAACGGCTGCGCAACAGCGGATAGTAGAAGCAAATCAAATCGTGTAGCAGGAATCAACGCGGCTCCGCCGCGCGCAGGCATTTCCATTCCGGAGGCAAAAGTCTTATTCAAACCTGAAGCTGCCAAGCTAACGCCTTTCTTTTGGACGGTCACCGCCCGTTTTCTTTCCACGGAAAGAAAATGGGGGTCGCATCACGCGGCACATGTGCCGCATCTCCCTTCGCACCTGTGCGAAAAAGCATCCGCGCCCTCACGGGCGCAAGAAGTGAGGAACATTTTCATGATTTTCAAAAAATCCGGCTCGCCGGAATGGCTGCTCGTCTGCCTCGGCAATTACGGCAAACAGTATGAAAACACCCGCCACAACATCGGCTTCATGGCCGCGGAGCGGTTGATCGACAAGCGCGATCTGCGCTGCAACCGGCTGCGCTTCCACGCGCTGACGGAGGTCATCGACTTTGGCGGGGCGAACGTGCTTCTGATGATGCCGCAGACCTACATGAACCTCTCCGGGGAAGCTGTGGGCGAGGCGGCGCGGTTCTACAAAATTCCGCCCGAGCACGTGATCGTCATCTCCGACGACGTATCACTGCCGCTGGGCAAGATCCGCGTGCGCGGCAGCGGCAGCGCGGGCGGGCACAACGGGCTGAAGAACATCATCGCCCATCTCGGCACAGACGCCTTCCCGCGCGTCAAGGTCGGCGTGGGGGCGCCGGAGCACGATCTTGTCGATTGGGTCATCGGGCCGTTCACGGCGCAGGAGCGCAAGGTGGTGGACGAGGCGCTCGACCGTGCGCTCGGCGCGGCGGAGTGCATTATCACAAGCGGCGTGAACGCTGCGCAGAACAAATTCAACTGAGCGCGGCGGCATAATTCACAATTCATACATTTACTTTTTTCCTCCGGCGTAGTATACTTGCCGGAGGAAATTTATTCGTTGTGTGTGGGTACAGATCCCCCATAGGGGTTGGTCTGCGCCCTTTTATGCGTTGCGGAGGGAGGGCTGAGCGGTCATGACACAGGGAATGATGGAGCTGAACCGCGCGCTCGCCGCGCTGCCAGAGGTATGCGAGCTGCTGATGGATATCGAAGCAGGCCGCTGCCCCGCCGCAGTGTCCGGCCTTTCGGGCGTGCACCGCGCGCAGCTCGCCGCCGCCGTGCGGCAGCAGACGCAGCGGCCGCTGCTCGTCATCTGCGCCGACGAGAACGAGGCAAGGCGCATGGCCGGCGACCTCTCGGTGCTGCTGGGCGAGGAAGTGAACCTGCTCTTTGCGCGCGAATGGCAGCTGCGCGACCGCGTGGCAGCCTCGCACGGCTGGGAGCAGCAGCGCATTGGCACGCTCTGCCGCCTTGCCGCAGGCAGAACGGGAGTGCTGACCGCAACTGTGGACGCGCTGATGCAGCGCACACTGCCGCCTTCCGCGCTGGAGGGTGCCGTGACAGAGATCGCTCCCGGAGAGCGCTTTGATCTTGCCGCACTGACGAAAAAGCTGACGGAAACCGGCTATGTCCGCACGGAAACAGTGGAGGGTGTGGGGCAATTTGCCCTGCGCGGCGGGATATTGGACATCTGGTCGCCGCTGAGCGCCCCCGTGCGCGTTGAGTTCTTCGACGATGAAGTGGACGCGATGGGCGAATTCGATGTGACGACCCAGCGCCGCACGCAGAATATCAAATCCCTGACCGTCCTGCCCGCGGCGGAGGTGCTGCCTGCGCTGTCTGAGGGCGGAAAAGGCGCGATGCTCGCGCGCATGGAGCACGCGGCGAAGCGCCTTGCGAAAAAGGCTGGGGACAGCCCCATCGTCCAAACGCTGCGCGGCGACATCGAGCGGCTCATGAACGGTCTGCCGCTCGGCGGCATGGACCGGTATCTGTCGGCATGCTACCCCACCGAGGTCAGCGCGCTCGACTATCTGCCGGCCGATACGCTTGCGGTAGTGAGCGATGGAATGCGCGTGCTTGAACGCGGAAAAAACTACCACTGGGAGCTTTCCGAGGATATAAAGCCCCTGATCGAGGAGGGCGTGCTCTGCGGCGATTTTGCCGCGCTCGCCCTGAGCGAGGAGGCGCTGGGCGCGCGCCTGCGCGAGTTTGCCGTGCTGCTGCTCGACGCGCTGCCGACCTCACGCAATCTGCTCCCGCCGAAAACGCTGCTGAGCATGAATGCGCGCTCGCTGCCATCCTACGGCGGCAGTCTCGAGACCGCCGCGGGCGACATGGAGCGCTATCTGGACGCCGGCTGCGGCGTGCTCGTCCTCTGCGGCAACGAAACGCGCGCCAAAAATCTCCAGCGCCTGCTGGAAGATCGCGGTATCCGCGCGCGGCTCGACCTGTCGGCCGGACAGCTGCCTGCCCCACATGAGGTCATCATCGGCCTTGGCGCGCTGAGCGCGGGCAGCGAATATCCGCAGCTCAAGCTGGTCATCCTGACCGAGGGCCAGCTGACCGCCCCCCTCTCCGGCAAGCGTACAAAGGCGCGGCCAAAGAAGGAGACGTCCGCGCGCGCCGCGCTGCGATCCTATGAAGATCTCTCCCCCGGCGACCTCGTCGTGCATGCGCACCATGGCATTGGCCGCTTTGCCGGCATCGAACGCATGCGCGTGGACGGCGTGGACAAGGACTACATCAAGATCTGCTACGCGGGCAACGACAGCCTGTACGTCCCCGCGACGCAGCTTGATCTGGTATCGAAATACATCGGCGGCCACGGCGAGGATGAGGACGGCCAAGCGCGCACGAAGCTCAGTAAGCTCGGCGGCACGGACTGGTCGCGCGCAAAGACAAAGGCGCGCGCCGCGGCGAAGGATCTTGCCAAGGGGCTGATCGCGCTCTACGCCGAGCGGCAGCGCCGCCCGGGCTTCGCTTTTTCACCCGACTCCCCGTGGCAGAAGGAGTTTGAAGACGCCTTCGATTACGAGGAGACCGACGACCAGCTCCGCGCCATCGCGGAAATAAAGGCGGATATGGAGCGGCGCACGCCGATGGACCGCCTGCTCTGCGGCGACGTGGGCTACGGCAAGACTGAGGTCGCGCTGCGCGCCGTGATGAAATGCGTGCTGGACGGCAAGCAGGCGGCGATCTTAGTACCGACCACCGTGCTCGCTCAGCAGCACTACGCGACGGCCATCAACCGCTTCCGCTCGTTCCCCGTGCGCATCGAGGTGCTCTCGCGCTTCAAAACGCCGGCGCAGAAAAAGCAGATCTTGCAGGACGCGGCGCAGGGGAAGATCGATTTGCTTATCGGCACGCACTCGCTGCTGCAAAAGAACCTGCATTTTAAGGACCTGGGACTTCTCGTTATCGACGAGGAGCAGCGCTTCGGCGTGACGCACAAGGAAAAGCTCAAGGAGCTTTCCCGCCAGGTGGACACGCTGACGCTCTCGGCAACGCCGATCCCCAGAACGCTCAACATGGCGCTGTCCGGCATCCGCGACATGTCCACCATCGAGGTCCCGCCTGTTGACCGCCAGCCGGTGCAGACCTATGTGCTCGAACACAACTGGGGCGTCATCGCCGACGCGATCCGCCGCGAACTCGCGCGCGGCGGGCAGGTCTACTACCTGCACAACCGCGTGGAGACCATCGACCGCTGCGCCGCGAAGCTCAAGGCGCTGCTCGGCGACGACATCACGGTCGGCGTGGCTCACGGCAAGATGGACGAAAAGGGCTTATCCTCCGTGATGCAGCAGGTATCGGACGGAGAGCTTCAGGTGCTCGTCTGCACGACCATCATCGAAACGGGCATCGACATTCCAAACGTCAACACCCTCATCATTGAGGACGCCGACCGTCTCGGCCTCGCCCAGCTGCACCAGATCCGCGGGCGCATCGGCCGCAGCGCAAGAAGGGCCTACGCCTACATGACTTACCGCGCAGGCAAGATCTTGACCGAGGTCGCCGCCAAGCGTCTGACGGCCATCCGCGAGTACGCGGAGTTCGGCTCAGGCTTTCGCATCGCGATGCGTGATCTTGAGATCCGCGGCGCGGGCAACCTGCTCGGCCCCGAGCAGTCGGGCTACATGATGAGCGTCGGCTACGACATGTACCTGCAATTGCTCGAGGAGGCGGTGCTCGAGCAGCGCGGCGAAAAAGCCGTGCCGCGCACCGAGTGCTCGGCAGACCTCACGGTATCGGCCAACCTGCCGGAGACGTACATCCCCTCCGGCGAGCAGCGGATGGACATTTACCGCCGCATCGCGGCGCTGCACACGGCGGAGCAGTCGCAGGAGCTGCTCGACGAACTCATCGACCGCTACGGCGAGCCGCCGCAGCCGGTGCTGCGGCTGATGGACGTGGCGCTGCTGCGGGCAGAGGCCGTGCGCATCGGCGTGCGCGACATTGCCCAGCGCGGCAGTGAGATCACCTTCACCTTTGCCGGTACGGACGCCGTACCGGTGCAGGCGGTGATGCTTCTCTGCTCGCTGCCGAAAAACAGGCGCCGCCTGACGCTCTCCGCCACCGGCGCGGAGCCGAAGCTCACGCTGCGTCTCGCGCCGGGCGAGGACGCGCTCGATACAGCCTTAACGCTGGTCAACGACCTGCGTGTGAATAAGGAAGAAAGTGAAAAAAAGGAGTAATACCATGCTGAAAAAAAGGATCCTGTCGTTCCTCGGCGCAGCGGCCATTACCGCGGCGCTCACATTCGCGGTGGTCTCGCTTTCACCCGCAGGCGGCTTTTCCTCCGGCGGCGTGCAGGAGGGGATCTGCTATGAGGTGTGCGGCGTTTCGCCGGACGCCGTCGTCGCCATGAGCGGCGGCAACGGCGCGAGCGCGGACCTCGTGGCCTACTGGATCGGCTACGACGCCTCCTATCTCAACAACTTTATGCAGTACTACATGGGCTCATCGCTGGATTGGGACTATGTCCTTTCCGACGGCATGAGCGTGAGCGATTATATGAAGCAGGACGTGCTCGCGTCCGTCAAGCAGCAGCTGGTGCTGGAAAACATGGCGGAGCAGTACGGCGCGCAGCTCACAGACGAGCAGGAAGCCGCGATGGCGCAGAGCGATGCGGATTACATCGAGCAGTACGGCAGCGAGGAGGCCTTTGAGTCTGAGATCGCCAAGCTCGGCCTGCGCCGCGAGACTTATGACCGCGTTACGCGCACGAACTACCTCTACCAGAATCTCTATCAGCTCTACATGACCGAGGGCAGCCCCCTCTATGTCTCGCAGACCGATCTTGCGCTCTACGCCGCGCAGCAGGGCTATATTTCTGCCGACCATATCCTGCTGGCGACGAAGGATCTGACCACGGGCGAAGCGCTGAGCGACGAGGAGAAAGCCGCGAAAAAGGCGCTGGCCGAAGAGATCGTCGCAAAACTCAACGCCTACACCGGCGATGATATCGTCTCCTACTTTGCCTCCCTCGCCGACGAGTACAGCGAGGACACAGGCCGCGCGGCCTACCCCTCGGGCTACACCTTTACCACCGGCTCGATGGTGCAGGAGTTCGAGGATGCAGCCTACGCTCTGAGCGAAGGCGAGATCAGCGGGATCGTGGAGAGCGAGTTCGGCTACCACATTCTGCTGCGCCTGCCGCTGGAGACATCCGCAGCGGCGGAAGCCGTGCGCGAGGACTACTTCAACGGCGTCATTACAGACGCGATCGACGCTGCGGAGATCACCACCAGCAGCGAATATGACAAGCTTGATCCGCGCGCGATCTATGAAGCGATCGTTGCCGCGCAGGCGCAGGGCTGACCGCAGCGCCCGCAAAAGGGGCCTTCCTCCTACGGGGAGGATGACCCTTTGCCGCTGCGCCATGCACATCGCAGGACATCCGGCCGGCATGATGCAGTTTGTGCTGCATTTTCGTTAATTCATTAACAAAATGAAAGAAAAAAATCAAATTTTCGCCCAATTCGCGTTACTTTGCAGTTGATTTTTCATTTTGCCTTGTGTATAATCGAAACTGAAGAATGACGGTCGTCCCCCCGGCCGGAACTGAAATTTTTAAGGAGAACTACTATGAAAGAATTATACGTCGTCAATTGCTGCCGTACTGCTGTCGGTTCCTTCGGCGGTTCCCTGAAGAACACCCCCGCTGCTGAGCTCGGCTCCATCGTTGTGAAGGAAGCGCTCAAGCGCGCGAACGTCGCTCCCGAGAACGTTGATGAAGTGATGTTCGGCTGCATCCTGACCGCCGGTCTCGGCCAGAACGTTGCCCGCCAGGTCTGCGTGGGCGCAGGTCTTCCCTACTCCGTTCCCGCCTACACCGTCGGCATGGTCTGCGGCTCGGGCATGAAGTCCGTGATCGAGGCCGGCCGCGCCATCCTCGCCGGCGACGCTGACATCATCGTCTGCGGCGGCACCGAGAACATGAGCGCCGCTCCCTTCGCTTCCTTCGATGAGCGCTGGGGCGCCCGCATGGGCGACAAGAAGCTCGTCGACACCATGATCAAGGACGGCCTGTGGGATGCCTTCAACAACTACCACATGGGCACCACTGCCGAGAACATCTGCGATGTTTGGGGCATCACCCGCGAAGAGCTCGACGCCTTCGGCGCCGCCTCCCAGCAGAAGACCGAGGCCGCGCAGAAGGC
>CAKTRT010000007.1 GCA_934597535.1 uncultured Oscillospiraceae bacterium
CAGCAGGGCGTGCTCGGCATGAGCTCCTTCGTCTTCTTCCCCTATGCCTTCGTCAACCTGCTCAACCCCATCTATGCTTACGTCACCGCTCTGCTCGGCCGCAACATCTTCTGGGCTGACGGTTCCTACACCAACCTCTTCGGCAAGACCAAGGCCGGCAAGCCCGCCGGTGCTCCCGAAGAGGCCCACGCCAAGGCCGTTGCGAACCTTGAGGCTCGCCGCGCCGCCGGCAAGGCCCCCCAGATCAACGCGTAAGCATTTCCCCCCGCTTTACTTAGAAAGGAATCACCACTGTGAAACAAACGCTTCCCTGGGAATCCGTCCCGCCCCCGATCTATACCGCGCAGGCGTTCAAGCCGCGCAAAAAATGGGTCACTGTCGGCGGCTGGGTGCTGGTCGTCTTCCTGCTCATCTACGGACTGTCGGCGCAGAGCCGCAATCCGCTGGTGGCGACCGTCTCGCTGATCTTTGCGCTGCTGTACACGCTGACGCTGCTGACCAAAAAGGACGCAGTGCTCACCAGCCGAGGCCTTGAGATCTTCTACAACATGCAGATCACCACGCACTACGATTTCTTCCCCTGGGAAAAGATCAATGCGATCGTGACTGAGGATCGTGGGCATGCCGAGTACGTCCGCCTGCACATCGGCTACAGCAGCATGGAAAAGGCGCTCTTCTTCAAGCGCTCCGAGGTGGACGCCATCTGCAAGTTCGCCAAGGCGAAGAACCCCGCCATCCGTGTGATGGATTACGACACCAGCCGGCCGGAAAAACCCGCGAAGCAGAAACGGCACAAGTGAATCCTGTCTCTTCAAAGCAGAGGACGCTCCGAACTTCGGAGCGTCCTTTTTTGCGCGGCTCTTTCCGCTTTTTCTTGGCCCTCATATCCCGTCGGCTCACCTTTGTTAGCACTGCACCGCAATACTACAGCAGCATGATATGGTAATAACGCACAATAAAGAAATTTTTAACGCAGAAAAAACTATTGATTTTGCACAAATTTATGATATACTGTCTTCAGAACGATCCTGCGGGACGACCGCAGGCGGAGCGCTTTCCGCATTCGGGCAAATGCGGAACGGCAAAGGGGCGCGCTCCGAAGTGTTTCTTGCAGCCGGCAGCCCGGTGCAGGCATCGGAGCTGCTGCCATCTTATTGAGAAAACTGAGAAAAGAGGACACCACCATGATCATGAATCCCACCGCGATCAAGCATGTCGTCGTTGACGGCCACAGCCTGACGCTGGAATCCTTCGTTGCCATCGCGCGCTACAACGCGACCGTCGAGCTGGCTCCCTCCGCGCTGGAGGCCATGCAGAAGTCCCGCGCCCTTGCCGAAAAGATCGCCGCCGAGGGCCGCGTCGCTTACGGCATCACCACCGGCTTCGGCGAGTTCCAGAAGGTCGCCGTCCCCAAGGAGATGAGCAATCAGCTCTCCACCAACCTGATCCTCAGCCACTGCACCGCCGCCGGCGAGCCGTATGCTGACGAGATCGTCCGCGGCATGATGCTGCTGCGTGCCAACGCTCTGTGCGGCGGCGTGAGCGGCGTTCGTCCCATCCTCGTCGAGATGCTGCTCGAGATGCTCAACAAGGGCGTGACCCCCGTCGTCCCGCAGAAGGGCTCTCTCGGCTCCTCCGGCGACCTGGCTCCTCTCGCTCACATGACGCTCCCCATGCTCGGCAAGGGCGAGGCCATGTACGAGGGCGTGAAGATGCCCGGCGCTGAGGCCATGGCCAAGGCTGGCATCAAGACGCTCGACACCCTGGTCTCCAAGGAAGGCCTCGGCATGACGAACGGCACCTGCGCGATGACCTCCGTCGGTGCTCTCGCCCTGTACGACACCATCTGCGCCGCCCAGCTCGGCGACGTGATCGCTTCCATGTCCTTCGAGGGCCTGACCGGTCTTCGCAACGCCTTCGACCCCCGCATCCATCAGGTGCGCGGCCAGAAGGGCCAGATGCTCGTCGCCGCGAACATGCGCAAGCTGCTCGACGGCTCCGAGATCCTCGACAACTGCCAGAAGGACCGCGTTCAGGACGCTTACGCCCTGCGCTGCATCCCGCAGCTGCACGGTGCCTGCCGTGACGCTCTCGATTACGTCCGCGAGAAGGTCGAGATCGAGCTCAACGCCGTCACCGATAACCCGCTGATGTTCCTCGAGGACGAGGCCGTTATCTCCGGCGGTAACTTCCATGGCGAGCCCATGGCCCTGCCGTTCGACTTCCTCGGCATCGCCGCGAGCGAGCTGGCCGACGCTTCCGAGCGCCGCACCGAGCGTATGGTCAACCCCGCGCTCTCCAACGGCCTGACCGCGTTCCTGACCACCGAGGCCGGCGTCAACTCCGGTTTCATGATCGTTCAGTACGCTGCCGCTTCCATGGTCAGCGAGAACAAGATCTACGCTCACCCCGCTTCCGTCGACTCCATCCCCTCCTCCGCCAACCAGGAAGACATCGTCTCCATGGGCACCACCGCTGCCCGTAAGGCCAAGATGATCCTGCAGAACACGCAGGACGTCCTTGCCGACGAGCTGCTGACCGCCTGCCAGGCCATCGACATTCGCCGCCGCCTGAATACCCACGGTCAGGGTCTGACCCCGCTGCACGAGGCCCTCTACAAGCACGTCCGTGAGAAGGTCGCCTTCTACGAGATCGACCGCGAGATCTGGCCCGACATCCGCGCGGTGGAGAAGATGATCCGCTCCGGCGAGCTGCTTGACATCGTCAAGGACTATATCCCCGACTTTGAATAAGTCAAAATTGCGTCGTAGACGCAATTTTGAGACCTTTCATTTGGGCCATCGGCCCAAATGAAATAGGGGTTTCAAATATTTTCGCTCACCGCGAAAATATTTGTAAGGTGTCCCTGCGGACGCACATGTCGTCCTTCGGGACAGGTTACGATCATTTGCGGCGTGCGCGGCCGCAAATGTGATGCGTCTCAAAAATGGTTATTGATACCGATTCGGGGACGATTGCACTGAAAGATTTGTGTTTTGGCACGAATTGACAGAATTTCAAAGAAGGTGTAAAGTTATTTCAACTTTACACCTTCTTTTTTAGGAGGAACTTGCAATGGAATTGAGCATTTTACGGGCGGACCCGGCGGGGAACATTACGGTGTTTGTGCTCGATCCGGTCGAAAAGGCACAGCGTGCCCCGCTGGCCGCGCAGATCATGGCCATTCCGGAACTTAGGGCCGAGCAGGTTGGCTACGCCTGCCCGCCGGAGGACGATGTAGACGGCCATATGGAAATGATGGGCGGCGAGTTCTGCGGCAACGCAACGCGCGCCTATGGCATGTACATCGCACAGCAAAAGGGCGGCCTTTCCGCCGTCAGGCTGCGCGTGAGCGGCTGCGATCATGTGGTCACAGCGCAGGTGGACTGCACCAACGGGACCTCCAGCGCCGAGATGCCTTGTCCGCGCAGCGTGACGCGCGCAAACGTCCTTGGGCACAAGGGAACGCTTGTGGATCTCGGCGGCATTGCGCACTTTGTCATTGAGGGCGTGGAGCCGAGCGAGGACTTTTTCCGCGCGGCGGAGCCGATTTTTCTCAAAATTGCAGGGCTTGACGCCTGCGGCGTCATTTTCCTCGATGCGGACAAGCGCCGCATGACGCCGCTTGTCAAGGTCATTGACACCGGCAGCCTTGTGTGGGAGGGCAGCTGCGGCAGCGGCAGCGTCGCCTGCGCTGTCGCGCAGAGCGAAGCGCTGCAAAACGGAGGCTTTGCCTGCGACTACATACAGCCCGCCGGTACGGTGCGCGCCAGCGTGGAGCGGCGGAACGGCACGGTCATTGCCGCGCGCATCGGCGGCAAGGTCGCGCTGGACGAGGTGCAGCGCATCACGCTGTAAGCCGAAAATGACAGCTGAGACCGTTCATCCGTCGTGCGCGGACAATTTGCGTGCTTACTGTGTGCGGCCGTTTTTCTTTCAAAAGGAGTAAAATGTCCGCATTTTCTGCTCCCGTTTCCCCATCTGTTAGCCAACGCAGCGGAACGCTTAAAAATTTTAAGTGTTCCTGATAAAGTGGATGGCGAAAGCGGTTTACCTTTTTCCTGCATTGCGGTATAATATGGCTGTTATTAAAAAAGGCGCATTCGCGCCGATCAGATAGAAAAACAGGAGGCATCCCCATGACTGATATTGAGATCGCCCAGGCGCATGAAATGAAAAAGATCGTTGATGTCGCCGCCGCGGCCGGTATTGACGAAAAGCATCTGGAGCTTTACGGCAACTACAAGGCCAAGCTCGACCTAAGCGAGATCCGCAAGCTGCCCCGTAAGGCAAAGCTGATCCTCGTCACCGCCATCAGCCCCACCCCTGCGGGCGAGGGCAAGACCACCACGTCCGTCGGCCTTGCCGACGCGCTCAACAAGATCGGCAAGAAGGCCATGGTCTGCCTGCGCGAACCGTCTCTGGGTCCCGTGTTCGGCGTCAAGGGCGGCGCAGCCGGCGGCGGCTACGCTCAGGTCGTTCCCATGGAGGATATCAATCTGCACTTCACCGGCGACTTCCACGCCATCGGCGCGGCGAACAACCTCCTTGCCGCCATGCTTGATAACCACATCCAGCAGGGCAACGCGCTTGGCATTGACCCTCGCAAGATCGTGTGGAAGCGCGCCGTTGATATGAACGACCGCCAGCTGCGCCACATTATCGACGGCCTTGGCGGCAAGGCCAGCGGCGTGCCCCGCGAGGACGGCTTTGAGATCACCGTCGCCAGCGAGGTCATGGCCGTTCTCTGCCTCTCCACCAGTCTCTCCGACCTCAAGGAGCGCCTCGGCAGGATGGTCATTGCCTACACCTATGATGACAAGCCCGTCACCGCGCACGACATCAAGGCCGAGGGCGCCATGGCTGCGCTGCTCAAGGATGCCGTCAAGCCCAACATGGTGCAGACGCTCGAGGGCACGCCCGCGTTCATCCACGGCGGCCCGTTCGCCAACATTGCCCACGGCTGCAACTCCCTTATGGCCACCGAGACCGCGCTGCGTCTGAGCGACTACACCGTTACGGAAGCAGGTTTTGCTGCCGATCTCGGTGCTGAAAAGTTCCTCGACATCAAGTGCCGCGCCGCCGGCTTCCATCCCAACGCCGTGGTCATCGTCGCCACTGTCCGCGCCCTCAAGTATCACGGCGGCGTGCCCAAGGCCGAGCTGAACAGCGAGAACCTCGAAGCGCTTGAAAAGGGCCTGCCCAACCTGCTCCAGCATGTTGATAACGTCAAGAACGTCTACGGTCTGCCCTGCGTCGTTGCCATCAATGCGTTCCCGACCGACACCAAAGCCGAGCTCGACCTCGTCGAGGAAAAGTGCCGCGAGCTGGGCGTCAACGTCCGCTTGAGCGAGGTGTGGGCCAAGGGCGGCGAAGGCGGCAGAGCGCTGGCCGAAGAGGTCGTGCGTCTGTGCGAGGAACCGGATCATTTCCAGTTCGTCTACGACGTCAACGACAGCATTGAGGACAAGCTGAACGCCATTGCCACCAAGGTCTATCACGCCGACGGCGTGGTCATCGCCGCTTCCGCCAAGAAGCAGCTTAAGCAGCTCACCGAGCTTGGCTTCGACAAGCTGCCCATCTGCATGGCCAAGACCCAGTTTTCCTTCTCCGATGACGCAAGCAAGCTCGGCGCGCCGCGCGGCTTCAAGATCACCGTCCGCGACCTCAAGGTCAATGCCGGTGCCGGCTTCCTGGTCGCCAAGACCGGCGACATCATGACCATGCCGGGCCTTCCCAAGGTCCCGTCCGCCGAAAAGATCGATGTGGACGAAAACGGCAGGATCACCGGCCTGTTCTAAAAATTTTCAACCAAAGCAGCGGCAAAGCTCCCCTCGGACATTCCGCGGGGAGCTAAGCCTGATTTATGGGGCGGCACGGATCGCCCTTTTCCAAGGAGAGACACGCTTATGAAGATCGCAGATATGAAGGTCACGGAGCTGATCAACGAGATCGGCTCAGATTCCCCCGCTCCCGGCGGCGGCGCGGTCGCCGGTCTTGCCGGCGGCATCGGCGTGGCGCTGACGATGATGGTCAACGGCCTGACCCTGAGCAAAAAGGGCTTTGAAAACGACCGCGAGCGCATTCTGGACGCCATTGCCAAGGGCAATGAACTGAAGGAGCGCTTTGTGGATGTGATGAACCGCGACAGCGAGGTCTTCGACGTGCTGATCGATTCTCTCGCCCTGCCCAAAGACAGCGACGCGCAGAAGGCCATCCGCCGCGGCGCGGTGCAGGCCGCGTTCCGCAACTGCACGGAGGTGCCGCTTGCCATGATGGAGGTCTGCATGGAGTCCATCGACCTGCTCTCCGGCCTTGTCGGCGCAACGAATCCGAATGTTGTCAGCGACCTCGGCATTGCCGCGCTCACGCTCAAGACCGCCATGCAGAGCGCATGGCTCAACGTGCTCATCAACCTATCCTCCCTCAAGGATAAGGCCTTTGCCGATGAGTGCTGCAAGCGCGGCGAGACGATGCTTGCCCACGCCATTCCGCTGGCCGAGGAAAGCTATGAAAAGGCGCTCAAGCTCATCACCGGCAGCAAAAAGTAAGGCTCTTCCGCATTTTTCCGCGCCGTTCGCTGCGTGCTTATGCGCGCGGTAAGCGGCGCGGCTCTTTTTTTCGTAAATTTGCAATTTGCAGTAGCTTTTTGCGGATTTTGTGGTACAATACCAACGTAAAACTTCTGCACGAAAGAGGCATTCCCATGGAATTTGTTGCAAACAGCTCCAAAAACGTTGAGATCGAGACCTCCACCGGCATCTACGAGCGCCACGCTATTCAGACGCACTTTGTCGAGATCGGCGAGGATTATATCGAGCTGGTCAACCGTTACGTCAAGCCGCTGTACGAGGAGGGCGAGCTTCTGAGCATCAGCGAAAAGATCATTGCCCTGTGCCAGAAGCGCGTGGTCTACCGCAAGGATATGAAGATCTCGTGGCTGGCCAAATTCCTCAGCCGTTTTGCCATCCAGCATAACAGCGCGGGCATCGGCGTGGGCGAGGTCTGCAAAATGCAGTTCGCCATCGATATCTGCGGGCCGTGGAAGGTGCTCTGGGCCGCGATCTGCGCAGGCTTTGGCAAGCTTGTGGGCAAGCACGGCATTTTTTACGACATGGTCGGCATGGAGGTCACAGGGCTTGACGGTTTTTATCCCGATGTCTTCCCTGTTTACGGCGAGTACGGCATCCGCATTCCCGAAAACCCCTCCGGCGTGTGCAACGAGGTCTATGAAAAAACCGGTGTACGCGCAATGATCGTGGACGCCAATGACCTTACGCGCGACATTCTTGGCAAGGCCGATTGTATTGATCTGACCGATGAGCAGCTCTGCGAGATCATCCGCGACAACCCGGCCGGACAGGACGACCAGTGCACGCCCTTTATTCTGATCCGCAAAAAGGCGTAAGTCTTCCGCTGCATGAGCGACAAAAGAGGAGACCCTGAATGGGTCTCCTCTTTTCATCTGACCGTATTGCCGCAGCAAGCGCTCAATCTATATTGTCCAGCCATTCCGGCTTTTCCGATTCGGGCACTGACGGCTCCGGCGTCGTGGGAGCGGGAGAATCAGGAGACTCCGGAGCTTCGGCCGGCGTATTGGGTGACTCCGGCGCCGCAGGTGTATCCGGTGTGACCGGCGTGACGCTGCCGCCCGTGCCGACCAGCACGATACGGTTGCGCGCCTTATAGTTGCTGTTGGCCTCGAAGGTCGAGGAGATCAGCTTGCCATCGCCGGAATAGACGTTGCGATAGGTCTTGACCTTGTAGCCCGTGTAAGCGGTCTGCTCCACCTTGCGCTCGCCGGCGGGCAGTTCATCGGTTTCGATGATCTCCTCCGAGAAAGGAATGGTCTCGAGCACGTCGGCCCGGATCTTGACATAAGTGTCGTCCAGCTTGGTGCCAAGAAGCGTGACCTTGATGTAGTCCTTCTTGTCCTTGGTGTAAAACTCCGCCCGCACCTTGATGGGATAGAGCGTGTTGTTGCGGAACTCAAACTCCGGTCCGCCCTCGGCGACCGTGGCGTCCAGCCCAAGCCCAATGTAGTCGGAGGCAAAGCCGTGGTTCACGCGCTGCACGATCTCAAGATTGGCGTAGAGCACAGCGGCATACAGCGTGGAGCTGGCCTGACAGGCGCCCCCGCCGACCATATCGACCGTCTTGCCCCGGAGATAGCCCGGCGCAGGGCTGTAGCCGTTCGCCGCAGTAAAAGGCGTAACGAGCGGGCCATACTTCATCGTCTCGCCAGCGTTGAGGATGTAGCCGTCGATGCGTTCGGCGGTGAGCTTCACATTTTTGTGCCGGCCGGGAGCGCCGCCGACCTTTGTGGTATAGCTGCTCAGCTCATCCCGGAACAGCAGATCCTCGAGCTGCGCTTTCGTCACATCCGGCAGTTCGACCTCCGCCCTGACGGTGAAGGTCTCGCCCGGCATGGCTGCATCATAGGCCGATTGCAGGTCGCTGAGCGAGAAGGCAACGCCCGCGTGCCCCGGCGTAATGCTGTCCGTCTCCTTGTCGTAGGCGGCGTTGACCTTTTCTCCGATGAGCTTTTCCCGCTCGGCGGATAGATCGACCTCCTGCGCGGGCGTTACCTCGTACACGCCCCCCTCCTGTGAGATGGGATAGAGCGTGATCTGCGTGATCTGCCCGCCGCTGAGATAAGCGCTGCGCAGCATCATCAAAATGCGGTTGTCGGCGTATACGTCTGCGACCTTCCGCCCGTCCATGGGCTTTGTGACGCTGACCGTGCCGTCCTCCGTCACCTCGGCAGAAAACTCAACAGGGTCACAGTTGATGCTGTCATATACCGTCTGAGCAAGCTCCCGGAGCGAATCCTCCGTCTCGGTACCGGTGCCCAGCATCACCTCCTGCGGGTTCGCCAGCGCATAGAGGTACTTTGCGCCCGCAACGAGGAAATTGTCGGTGCAGCCGTAGAGCTGGTACACCCAGTCGGCATAGCGGTCGCTGTTGATCTCCCCTTTTACATTGCTGAAGTCTGCGCGCGCGATCTCCGTCCCATCCGGCAGGATAAAGCTGACGGAAGCGTCCTTCGCGCGCTCCAGAGCGGCGCCAAGCTTTTGCGCAGTCTCCTGCTGCGTCAGCCCGCCGTAGTCCTCGCCGCCGATCATCGTGTTGGGGTAAATGCTCTGCCGGATCGCGACCCACGCGCCAAAGGCAAGATACAGTCCCAGCAGCACGCAGAGGACGATCACAGGGATCTTCCATCCGCTCGCAGTGACATTCGGCTGTTCAGGCAGCCCTTCAAGTCCATCAGGCCTCATCAGACGCTTGCCGCCCTTTGGGTTCTTCTTTTTCTCAAAGGCGCCAGAATTCTCTTCCATTTCGGCTCCTCCTGTACAATGGTTTCTGTCCGATCAGTATACCATAGATCTGAGAAAAAGGAATGACATTTTGGTTACATTTTTCACTTTTCAGCCCGCCTGCTTCACCTTGCGCGGGATCCGAATGGTCAAGCGGATCTCGCCCTCCGTATCCTCGCGCTGTATGTCTGCCGCCACGCCTGCGCGCTGCATCAGACCCACAGAGCGGCGAATGGTGTTAAGGAAGATGCGCACATCCTTGATGATATAAGCCGGCGTGCGCGGCGGGGGCGTTTTCTGCCGCTCCTTGAGCAGCTGCTCAACATAGGTCTCGCTCTGCGCAACATTATAGCCGCGCGCAATAATGACCTGCAGCGCGTGCAGGCGCACCTCATCGTCCGTCAGACGCAGCAGCGCGCGGGCGTGGCGCTCAGACAGTCCATGCTCGCGCAGCAGGAGTGCGCATTCCGGCGACAGGCGCAGCAATCTGAGCTTATTGGCGATCGCCGACTGGGATTTGCCGAGCTTTTTCGCCGCCTGCTCCTGTGATAACCCATAGGAGGCAATGAGCTTTGCGATGGCAGCCGCTTCCTCAAAGTAGTGCAGATCGCTGCGCTGGAGATTTTCGATCAGCGCGAGCAGCGCGCTCTCCTCCTCGTCCGATCGGGCAAGCAGGCAGGGCACCTCGGAAATGCCCGCAAGCATCGCTGCACGCAGGCGGCGCTCTCCTGCGATCAGCTCATAGCCGCTGGCAACGCGGCGGACTGTCAGCGGCTGAAGGATACCGTAACGCAGGATGCTCTCGCTCAGCTCGCGCAGTGAGCTCTCTTCAAAATAACGGCGCGGCTGATTGGGGTTGGGCCGCAGGCTGCTTACGGGAAGGTAGAATACGCGGTGCGACACAAAAGGTTTCTTTCCTGTCATTTCCATGGATTTCCCCTCCTTTTTCCTCTATTTTAACCGTCTGTCTGTGCGAAAAGCGGCGAATCACGGCGCTGAAAACAAAAAAATCCGCACCCTTGGGTGCGAATTTTTCATAGCTTTTTTTATTGGCCGCGGCGCTTGACCTGCACGCGGCTGAGCGCGCGTGCCATGCGTGCCACTGCCAGCGCATGCTCCTGTGAGCCGTGCTTTTGCAGCAGCTCCTCCTTCGCCCGCGCCGCCGTTTCTTCGGCACGGCGCAGGTCGATCTCCTCCGGATGCTCGGCGGTATCGACCAAAAGCAGCGCTTCGTTGTCCTCTATTTTGAAAAGCCCTTCGGACACAGCGGCGATCTGTTCCTCACCGGCATCCGTGCGCAGCGTCATCAGTCCCGGCACAATGGCAATGACCACATTCTCATGGTGCGCCAGAATGCCGTAGCTTCCGTCAAGCGTCGGCACGGAGAGCGAGCGGCAGGCGCCGTCGTAAAACACGCGCTCCGCCGCAAGCACTCTGAGGTGAAAGCAATGCTCCATCACAGCGCCCCGCTTTCCATCTTCTTTGCCTTGGCAAGCGCATCATCCAGCGTGCCGACATTGTAGAAGGCCATCTCCGGATAGCCGTCCATCTCGCCGGTGAGAATGGCCTCAAAGCCGCGCAGCGTCTCCTCCAGCGGCACATAAACGCCCGGAAGGCCCGTGAACTTCTCCGCCACAAACGTCGGCTGCGCCAAAAAGCGCTGGAGCTTTCGCGCGCGGTTGACGATGAGCTTATCCGCGTCGCTCAGCTCCTCAATGCCGAGGATGGCGATGATATCCTGCAGCTCCCGATACTTCTGCAGCGTCTCCTGCACGCCGCGCGCAATATGGTAGTGCCGCTCGCCCACAATATCCTCCTCCAGAATGCGGGAGGAGGATTCCAGCGGATCGACGGCAGGATAAAGTCCCTGCTCGGCGATCTTGCGGCTCAAAACGGTCGTCGCATCAAGGTGAGTGAACGTCGTCGCGGGAGCGGGGTCGGTCAGATCGTCTGCCGGAACGTAAACCGCCTGTACGGAGGTGATCGAGCCACTCTTGGTCGAGGTGATGCGCTCCTGCAGCTCGCCCATCTCCTCGGCAAGCGTCGGCTGGTAGCCAACGGCGGACGGCATGCGGCCAAGCAGGGTCGAGACCTCGCTGCCCGCCTGCACAAAGCGGAAAATGTTATCAATGAACAGCAGCATGTCGCGCCGTTCCTCGTCGCGGAAGTACTCTGCCATCGCAAGGCCCGTGAGCGCCACACGCATGCGCACGCCCGGCGCTTCGTTCATCTGGCCGAAAACGAGCGCCGTCTTGTCGATCACGCCGCTCTCGTGCATCTCGCGCCAGAGGTCGTTGCCCTCGCGGCTGCGCTCGCCCACACCCGTGAAGATCGAATAGCCGCCGTGCTCCACAGCGATGTTGTGGATCAGCTCCTGAATGAGCACCGTTTTGCCCACGCCCGCGCCGCCGAACAGGCCGATCTTGCCGCCGCGCGGATAAGGCTCAAGCAGGTCGATGACCTTGATGCCCGTCTCCAGAATGTCCACACTGGGATCCTGCTGGTCGAAAGGCGGCGGGGCACGATGGATATCACGGTGCGGCACATTGTCAGCGATCGGCTCTCCTCCGTCGATCGTATCGCCGAAAACGTTGAACAGCCGGCCAAGCGTCGCCTGTCCGACCGGCACGCGCAGTCCGCCGCCGGTGGCGGTGACCTCCATGCCGCGTCGAAGGCCTTCGCTGCCGGTGAGCATAATGCAGCGCGCGATCTCGGCGCTGCGGTGCTGCGCGACCTCCATCACGCACCGCCGGCCATCCAGCTCGACGGTCAACGCTTCGCGGATGCGCGGCAGAGCGCCTTGCGGAAAGCACACATCCACCACGCTGCCCGCGACTTGTATGATCTTACCGGTGCGCATGCTGCGCCTCCTTTCCCGTATGCCTGCTGCTGCGCGCGCCCGCAGAGACCTCTGTGATCTCCTGTGTGATGGCGCCCTGGCGCTCGTGATTGTATTCCAGCGTCAGCTCATGCAGCAGGTCTTCCTCATTCTGGTTGGCGGCATCCATGGCCGCGGCGCGCGCATTCTGCTCAGCACAGAAGCTGTCAACCACGGCGGCATAGAGAAATCCCGCAATATATGCGGGCACAATGCTCGCCAGCACCGCCTCGGGCGACGGCTCAAATCGGATCCGCTTGTCATATGCACGCTCGTCGGCGGCAAAGCGCTTACTCTCCAGCGGCAGCAGGCGCACCGTGCGCACTGTCATCTCTGCACCGCCGGTAAAGTCGGTGTAGACCACAAACACTTTTGTGATCTCCCTGCGGTCAAAAAGGTCAAGCAGCAGCGCCGTGACCTCGCGCGCACGGGAAAGCGACGGATTCTGCGTGGTATAAAGAAAGCTCTTTTCCACGGGAATGCCGTGGTTGGTGAAATATTTGCGCCCGTAGTCTCCCACGACAAAAAGGCGGCTGTCCGGATGCTTCTGCAGGCGGCGCAGCGTTTCCTGAATGACGTTCTGGTTGTAAGCGCCGGCAAGTCCGCGGTCAGCGGTGACGACCAGATAGGCATAGGTGCCCGCCTGCGCGTCGTCGTCAGCATCGCCCGCAAAGAAATAGGGGCTGGTGAACTCGTCGGCCCGCTTGAAAAGGCGCTCGATCTCTCCGGAAAGCGCATTAAAGAACGGCCGCGTCCTTTCCAGGTCCTCCTTTGCCCGCCGCATTTTGGTCGAGGCGATGAGGTACATGGCGTTTGTGACCTTTTGCGTGCTCTTTACGCTTGCGATGTGCTCGCGGATCTCCTTCATGCCTGCCACGGCGGTATCACCTCACTTTTCTGCTCACTGGGCCAGCGTTGCGCGCGCGTACTCCCGCGCGCACGAAACGATGCACTGCTGCTGCTCATCGCTGAGCTGTCCCGTCTGCTCGATGGCGCTGCACAGCGCGCCCTGCGTCCTGCGGAAATGATCGAGCAGCAGCGGCAGGAAATCCTCCATGTGCTCGGCGGGGATCTCTTCGAGCGCGTGGTTCAGCCCCGCGACAAGCAGGATGACCTGCTCGTACTGCGCATAAGGATGGTACTGCTTCTGCCGCAGCATGAGCATCAGCCCCTGCCCGTAGGAAAGGAGCTTTGCCGTCGATTCGTCCATGTCGCTTGAAAACTGCGTAAATGTCTCCATCTCGCGATACTGCGAAAGATCGAGACGAATGGTCTTGGCGGCTTTTTTCATAGCTTTGGTCTGCGCGTCGCCGCCCACGCGGGATACGGACAGGCCCACATTGACCGCCGGGCGCTGACCGGAGAAGAAAAGCTTCGTCTCCAGAATGAGCTGCCCGTCGGTGATCGAAATGACGTTTGTCGGGATATAGGCCGACACGTCGCCCGACTGGGTCTCCACGATCGGCAGCGCCGTGATGCTGCCGCCGCCCCGTTCCTCGCTCAGGTGCGCCGCGCGCTCAAGCAGGCGGGAATGAAGGTAGAACACATCGCCGGGATAGGCCTCGCGGCCCGGCGAACGCTCCAGCAGCAGGCTCATCGCACGGTAGGCAATGGCGTGCTTGGAAAGATCGTCATAGACGATCAGCACGTCGCGGCCCTTATCCATAAAGTATTCGCCCATGGCGCAGCCGGCATAGGGCGCAATGTACTGCATGGGCGCGGGGTCGCTCGCCGGCGCATTGACGATGATGGTATAATCCATCGCGCCGTGCGCCTCCAGCGTCTTTTTCAGCTGAGCGACGGAACTCGCCTTCTGCCCGATGGCGACATAGATGCAGATGACGTCCTTGCCCTTCTGATTCACAATGGTATCAAGGGCAATGGCGGTCTTGCCGGTCTGACGGTCGCCGATGATCAGCTCACGCTGGCCGCGCCCGATGGGAAACATGGAATCGACAGTCAGGATGCCCGTTTCCAACGGGGTATCGACGCCCTGACGGTCGATGATGCCGGGAGCGGGACTCTCCACCGGCCGGTATCCTTCGGCGCGGATCTCACCAAGACCATCGATGGGTGCGCCGAGCGCATCCACCACGCGGCCGAGGAACTCCTCGCCCACAGGCACGCCCGCGGTGCGTCCGGTGCGGCGCACCGTGCTGCCGGCGCCGACGCTGGCATCGCCGTCGAACAGGATGCAGCCGACGCTGTCCTCCGAAAGATCCTGCACCATGCCGCGCACGCCGTCTTCAAAAAGAAGGATCTCGCCGTAGGCCGCGCCGGCAAGCCCGCCCACGCGGGCAATACCGTCGCCCACGGTGAGCACCGTGCCAATCTCCTGCGCAAGCGCCTTCGGCGTCCAGGAGCGCACAGTCTCCTTCAGCAGCGGGATCACATCACCGTCCGTCTGCGCAAGCTTTTCCAGCGCATCGCGGAACTGGCGTATACGGCCCTCCGCGCTCCAGTCGTACACCTCTGCGCCGACCTCCAGCCGGAAGCCCTTGGGATATGCATTGCTCTCCTGCCAGACAAGCGTGATGCCGTCACCGTATTTTTCATTTAAAAAGGCAAGGAAGCGCTTTTCCTGCTCCGCCGAAGGCCGAACGGCGGAAAAAAGCTTCGCTTCCCGCACGGCAGCGCGCTCAGCCATTGTCTCCGCGCTCCTCCGCCGTGCTCAAAAACTGCTCGTAGGCCTCCGATTCGCTGCCAAGCACCAGCTTTTCCGCCGCCTCGCTCATCAGCTCCGAGATCTCGCCCTTCGCCTGTGCGAGCACACGCTCGCGCTCGCGCGCGGCGTTTTCGCGTGCCTTCCGCACGATCTCCTCCGCCTGAGCCTCGGCCTGCGCGCGGCGCTCATCCGCCGCGTGCTGCAAGGCGTCCTCCGCCTCGCGGCGGCGACGCTCGATCTCCTCGTCCGCGCCCTTGAGCTGCGCCTCATAGCCGGCCTTCGTCTGCTCGGCCTGCGCAAGAGCGGCCTTCGCGTCCTCGTCCATCTTTTCATAACGCGCCCTGCGCGCGTCCATATAGTCCCTCACGGGCTTGTAGAGCAGGAAGTACAGCGCGCCGAACAGGATCACGAAGTTCAGCGCGTGCAGCAGGATCTGCTGTACATTGATATTGAGCGGCATTTCAAATCCCTCCTTTGCGGGAGCTGTTCGTCATCAAAGGACGAAGATGATCAGGATGGCTACGATCAATGCGTAAATGATGACCGTCTCGATAAACACAAGGCCCATCATCATCGCCGCGCGGATCTGCCCTGCCGACTCTGGCTGGCGGGCAATGGCCTCGGTAGACCTGCCGATGGTGATGCCCATGGCAAACGCGCCGCCAAGGCATGCCACACCGATCATCACGCCGGAGGCCATGGCCTTGTTGGACGTGACGTCCGCTTCGCTGGTGATCTCCTCCGCCGCAGCGTCAGGAGAGGCATCGTCCCCATTGCCGGCGGCAAGCGCCGGAACAGACAGAGCAAGGATCGCGATCAGCAGCACCATCAGCGCCGCAAATTTCTTCGTCGTTTTCATGGCAAATTACCTCTCTTCTTCAAACCGCCGCTTCACTGCGGGCTTTTTTGATTTTTTTCGTTCTGGGCTTTTTCTCGTGCTTCTCGGTAGACTCGCCGTAGAAGGTGGATACCAGCATCGTCAGCACATAGGCCTGGATCAGCGCGTGCAGCAGCGTGAACAGCACGCCGACGATCACCGGCAGCACAAACGAGGTCGCCGCGTAGTAATACACCAGCTCCGTCACGAGCGCGCCGGAAAGCAGCGCGCCGAACAGTCGGAAGCTCATCGAAATAGGCAGTGAGAAATCCTTGAGCGCATGCAGCGCGCCGGACGGTCCCGCGGCAATAAGCCCGCCGACAAGGATCACCCCATAGCTCATCACGCCCATGGCGATCGCTCCGTTGATATCGGCAAGCGGCGCGGGCAGCGCCACAGGGAGTCCCGCCGTCGTCACGGCCTGCAGGCCCAGCAGCTCAAAAAGCGTGCTCGTAAATATGTACACGCCCGCTGCAAAGATATATGCCCGGAGAAATTTGTTGCGGTGCGGGCTGCCGTTTTCGGCAAGACCGTCGAACAGCCCCACAAGCTGCTCGAGCAGCAGTTGGATCTTCCCCGGCACGGGCGTGAACTTCGGGATCACAAAGATCCGGCACACCAGCGCAAATATGATCAGTAACCCCGTCACAGCGTAGGCCGAGATCAGTCCCGGATTCACATCCAGCAGGCCGAACAGGCTGATCTTGAGATGCTCGTGCAGCACCGCGTCGCGCATGATCTCCTGAATGGACTCTTCCTCGCCGGAGGACGGGGCCAGCGCGGCAAGGATCGCCAGCGCCAGCACAATGACCGCGAACACGATCAGCTGCCGTGTCCGCTTCTTCTTATCCACGCTTCGATACCCCCTTTTTCTTTGACATTTTCCGGTTTTGTATCAATGCTTATTTATACCACTTTGCCGCAGGGAATGCAAGGCTTCGCACCGTGCCTTCCGCTTTTTTTCGTTTTCTTAACTCTTGCCCGGCGCGGGGCGCAGCGCAAAAAGGCAGGAGAGGGTCGTCCCCTCTCCTGCCATGATCTTTCCTCTCCCGCGCGCCATCAAAGCACAAAAATGATCAGAATGGCCGCGATCAGCGCATAGATGATGACCGTCTCGATGAACACAAGACCCATCATCATCGAAGTGCGGATCTGATCTGTCGCCTCAGGCTGCTCGGCGATATTGCCCGCGGCCTTGGCGATCGTCCCCGCCATGCCCAGCGCGCCGCCAAGGCACGCCACGCCGATGAGGATCGCGGCGGTCCACGCCTTCTGCACCTTGATGCGGTTCTGGTTTTCTTCCTCCGTCATTTCGACCGCGGTCTGCGGCGACAACTCGGCGCCGTTCGCCGCAAAGGCCGGAACCGCCAGTAGGCACAGCATCGTCAACACCGTCAGGATCGTCCACACTCGTCTCATCGTTTCACCCCTTAACACAAATGCGCAGTTTCTTTGCGAAATCTTTATAAAGAATTTATACCAACTCTATTCCGAAATTGCAAGTACTTTTTGAAAAAAGTGAACGGTGGCGTCCCGCCCGCGCGGAACGCCACCGTTTTGGTCATTTCTGTCTCTTCCGGCGGATGTCCTCGCCGAAAAAGAGCAGCATCTGATACTCCCCCTGCAGCCGCGAGAGCACCGGCGCACCGTAGCGCCGCCCGATCTCATTCGGACTGAGATTTGTGGAGATGACCGTCTTTTTCCCCGTGATGAGACGGGTGTTGACCAGCTGATACATCGCGCTCTGCACAAAGCTCGTCGTCAGCTCCGTGCCGAGATCGTCAAGGATCAGCAGATCGCACCGGAGCACGCGCCCAACGTCATCGTCCGCCCCATCGCCGTCCTCGCGGCTGAACTTCTGCGCCTCGAAGCGGGAGAACACGTGTCCCGCCGTGTCATAGACCACGCTGTGCCCGCTGCCGCTCACCACGCGCGCAATGGACGCGGAAAGAAACGTTTTCCCCAGTCCCGTTCCGCCCGAGAGCAGCAGGCTGCCGCTCTTGGGAGAAAACTCGTGCGCATAGTCCTGACAGATGTCGTACACGCGCTCCATGTTTGCGCGCGGCGAAATGCCCAGCTCCTCGTCCGGCACAGAGGAATAGTAATCGAAGCGGAACGTCTCAAAGCTTTGCGTACCGAGATCCAGCAGCTCGGAAAGTTCCCGGTTCTGCTCGCGGGCATAGTAATCGCGCAGGCAGGAGCACACTTCGCTGCCAAGAAAGCCCGTGTCGCCGCAGCGGCGGCAATTTGGTTTTTCCTCCAGCATGTCGGCAGGATAGCCCATCTGCGTCAGCAGCCGCGACCGCTCTCCCTGCAGGCGCAGGTTCTCCTCCTGAAGCGCCGCGATCGCCGGGCGCGGATCTGCGCCGCGGCGCAGCCCCGAAGCAATGATCTTCGCCATCGTGTGCGACAGCTCGCGGTCGATCTCCTCAATGCGCGGGCAGCGCTGATATACCGCTCGCTGCCGTGCACGGAAGTCCTCCGCGCGGCGCTGCTTGTCCTCGTCATAGCGCGCAAGCGCGCGGCGCATGATGCGCCCGTCATATGCCATAGCGGCTCCTCCTTCCGTTCACTGTTTCAGATATTCCTTCATCCACGCATTGCCGCTCTCTGTGTGCTTCTTCGCCTTTCCGCCGGTATTTTCACGCCGGATCTCATCAGGCGTATGCAGACCCTTTTCGTGCCAGCGCTTCAGGATGCCGTTGCAATAGGCCCAGCGGAACTCATGGCAGTGCAGCACCGTGCGGTCATAAGCCTCGGCCACCGTTTCCGCCGGAAAGCCCATTTCAGCCCATGCCGCAAGATACTTTTCCTCCCCGGGTGACGAAGCGCGTCCGCTCATCTGCAGCGCCGCCATATACTCGGGGTATCTTCCGCGCAGCTGCTGGCTGCGCTTGATGTATTCGCTCGCCCTCTCCACGGAGAAAAGTTCCTTCCGTGCCCAGACGTAGCCCTCTTTCTCGATCTCGCGCATCGTCGGCAGCCGCCCTGCGCCCAGCCGGCGCTCCGTCTCCGCGATGCAGTAGCCCACAAGCGTGTATACCACATCTGCCGGAAGTCCCAGATCCTCGTAAAGTCCCAGCAGCTTTTTGACCGACGGCGTGGTCAGCGGCCCCAGCCGGCGCTCCACCTCTCGCAGCAGCCCGGCAAACTGCCCGTCGCGCTCCAGCTTGTGCGCAACATCCTCTCGCGTATATTCCGGCGTCTCGTGCGCGGGAGGGGGCGGCACTTCCCGCTTCTGCTCCTCCGGCGCGCCGACCAGGCCCATCGCGCCAAGCGCCCGCTCTGCCGCACGGACGCGGGCGGGCTCCCAGTGCAGCTCGCGGGCGAGCCGTTCCGGCTCGGCCGCACCGTGCGCGCGCGAAATGGCGAGGTACAGCAGCGCCGCGTCTCCGTCGCCGCCGTCGATCAGCCGCCGCAGAACGGGCGCCGAGAGCGTCACGCTCTCTTCCTCCCGCAGGTGCAGCACATAGCCTGCCATGTTCCCCCGCCTCCTTTCGCCGTTTGATCGTTCTATTCTACATGAAATTTTCCGTTTCGTAAATATGAATTTTTCCGCTTCCCCCTTTTCACTTTTCCCCTGCCGTGGTATACTGCTATCAAATAATGGGGTGGAGATTGCCCTTTTGTACCGCAAGAGAGAAGAAAGGAGCGCACACGATCATGGAAAACCGCATCACCATCACCATCTGCGGTGAGGAATATACCTTTGTCGCCGAGGAGGCCCCCTCCTATATGCAGAAGGTCGGCTCCTATGTCAACGACAAAATGACCGAGCTGCTGGACTCTGCCAAGGTCGGCCGCACCGATGCCGCCGTGCTGACCGCCGCCAACATTGCCGACGAACTCTTCAAAGAGCGCGAAGCCGGCGATGCGCTGCGCCGCCAGCTCAAGCAGTATCTCGATGAAGCCGCCAAGGCAAAAAACGAGGTCAGCGAGCTCAAGCGCGAGATCTTCAAGCTGCAGAACCGCAAAAATTGAGCACCGAGCTGTTAGCGCCCGCCGGCGGGCAGGAAGCGCTCACCGCCGCCGTACAGAGCGGTGCGGACGCCGTTTATATGGGCTTCGGCGCGTTCAACGCGCGCAGGAACGCGAGGAACTTCTCTGACGAAGAATTCCGCGCGGCGGTCGCTTATTGCCATCTGCGCGGCGTGAAGGTCTACCTCACGCTCAACACGCTCGTCACCGACCGCGAGCTGCCCGCTCTTGCCGATACGGCGCGCAAAGCGAGTATATACGACGTGGACGCGATCCTGGTGCAGGACTGGGGCGTTCTGGCGACGCTGCAAAAGCTCATCCCCGACGTGCCGCTGCACGCCTCGACGCAGATGAGCCTGCACACGCTCTCGGGCGTTGAAGAAGCGGCAAGGCTCGGCATGACGCGCGCGGTGCTCGCGCGCGAGCTTTCGCGCGATGAGATCAGCGAAATCTGCGCTCTCAGCCCCATCGAGATCGAAACGTTCGTCCACGGCGCGCTGTGCATGTGCTACAGCGGCCAGTGCGAGATGTCCGCCGTCATTGGGCGGCGCAGCGGCAACCGCGGCGCGTGCGCCCAGCCCTGCCGCCTGCCCTACGGCTTTTCCGGCAAGGCGGACGGCCATCCGCTGAGCTTGAAGGACGCGAACCTCGCTCTCTTCGTGCCGGAGATGATGGACATGGGCGTCGCGTGCCTCAAGATCGAGGGGCGCATGAAGCGCCCGGAGTATGTCGCCGCCGTGACGGAGATCTACGCGCGTCTCCTCCGCGAGCACAGAGGCCCGACAAAGGACGAGCAGAAAAAGCTTGCCCTCGCCTTCTCACGCGACGGCTTTACTGAAGGGTACTATCGCGGCGTGCGCGGACGCGAGATGTTCGGCACGCGGCCTGAAAATGCAAGATGGCCCGAGGACTGGTTCAGCGAGATCCGCGCGCGCTATGAAAAGGAAAATTCGCGGCTCGTGCCGCTCACATTGAACTGCACCGTCCGCGCCGGTCAGCCGATGACCCTGACGGCGGAGGACTTAGGCGGCCGCCGCGTAACCGTCACCGGCGCAATTCCCGAGGCGGCGCGCAGCCGCGCCGTCACTGCAGAAGAGGTCGAAACGCGCCTCAGGAAAACCGGCGGCACGGCGTTTTCGGTGGCAAAGTGCAGCGTCGAGCTGGACGGTGGTCTCGCCGTCAGCGCGGGCGCGCTCAACTCCCTGCGCCGCGAAGCGCTCGCGCAGATGGAAGCGCAGCGCACCGCCGTACCGGAGCGCCGCGTATTCAGCTTTGTCCCGTCCGAAGCGGCCGAAAACAGCGCGGACAAGCCGCTTTTGACCGTCTCCCTCCACAGCGCGGAGCAGCTGAGTGAAGAGCTTGTCGCCCTTTCTCCCGCGCGGGTGTATGTGCCCGTCGAACTACTCCCGCAGCTTGACCTTTCGCCACATCTCGGCAGAACCGAATTTTTCGCGGTGCTGCCGCGCATTTACCGCACGCAGGACGAAGATATCCTGCGCTCGCTGCTCGAAGACGCCATCAAAAAAGGCGTCACCGGCGTGTCGATCGGCAACCTCGGCCACCTGCCGCTCGCGCGTGGACTTGATTGCAAGCTGCACGGCGGCTGGCCGCTGAACCTCTACAACTCCGCCGCGCTCGCTTTCTGGAAAGAACAGGGACTTTCAAGCGCGTGCGTCTCGTTCGAGCTGCGCGACGCGCAGATTCGCGACCTGAGCAAGTCTCTTCCGTGCGAGGCCATCGTCTACGGCCGCCTTCCCCTGATGATCACGGAAAACTGTCTGAATGCGAATGCGTTCGGCTGTCGATACTTTAGCGAGCGCCCTGCGTCCGTCCCGCGCGACGGCGCGTGCGCGACCGCCCCTGAACTCACCGACCGGCGCGGCGAGCACTTCCCCGTGCTGCGCGCGTGGGGCTGCCGCAGCGAGATCGAGAACGGCAAAATTCTCTACCTCGCGGACAAAGCAACGGACTGGCAGTCGCTTGGGCTGCGCTTTGCCTGCCTTCGTTTCACGACCGAGAGCGCTGCGGAGTGCGTCCGCATGCTGCGCGCGTATCAGGGCGAGAGCATCGAAGCCCCGGAGGCTATTACCCGTGGTCTCTTCTACCGCGGCACAGAATGAATCCTGCTTGTAATATTTTTTGTTGATTCTACAGTTTATCATCAATTTGTGAGGCGTATCATGGCAATCGTTTTGGCATCCCAGTCCCCGCGCCGTCAGGAGCTTTTACAGCGCATCGGCGTGGAGGACTTCAAAACCCTCTCGCTCGACATTGACGAGAGCTACCCCGCCGGTCTCTCTCCCGAGGACACAGTGCGCTACATTGCAAAGAAGAAGTGCGACGCTGCCGCCGCGCTCTGCGCGCCCGACGATCTCATCATCACGGCGGACACGATGGTCTTTCTCGACAACGACCGCCTCGGCAAGCCGCATGATGAGGACGATGCGTTCCGCATGCTGCGCGAGCTTGCCGGCCGCGGCCACACAGTCTGCACGGGCGTGAGCGTCCGCCGCGGAGAGATGAGCGAGCTTTTCGCCGTCTCCACGCGCGTCTTCTTCCGTCAGGCGGCGGACGAAGAGATCCGCGCCTACATCAAAACCGGCGAGCCGATGGACAAGGCCGGCGCTTACGGCGTGCAGAGCCGCGGCGCGCTGTTTGTCGAGCGCATCGACGGCGACTTTTTCAACGTCATGGGGCTTCCCGTCGAGCAGCTCGGCTTAGTTCTTGCACGCTTTGGCGTCAAGCTTCTGTAACCTCTCCCCCGCCCTACTACTGAAAGGAGGGTAAGCCTTGAAAGATTTTTTCCGCCAGCACGGGCTGCGCATCTTAGCTGTCGCCGCGGCGGTCGCCGTGGCCCTGAGCCTTTTGACCTACTTTTCCTCCACATCCTCGGTGCTCGAAAACATCGCGGGCGTGCTGACCTCCCCCTTTCGCGCCGCCGCCGCTGCCGTGAGCGACTGGGCGGCTGACAAGCGCCAGTATTACGAGGACGTGACGGCCCTCAAGGAGGAAAATGCCGCACTCAAAAAAGAGATCGCGGAGCTGCGCGCCCAGCAGCGTGAAGCGCAGGCGGCAATCGACGAGAACGCTCTGTTCCGCGAGCTGTTCCGCCTGCAGGAAAAGCGCAGCGACTTTCAGTTTGCCTCCGCCTTTGTCCTTGCCCACAGCGAGGACAGCTGGACCTCATCGCTGACACTGAGCTGCGGCACGGATCGGGACATTGCCGTGGGCGACTGCGTGGTAAGCGCGGAGGGCTATCTTGTGGGCATCGTGTCCGAGGTCGGTCTGAACTGGGCCACCGTCCTCACCATTATCGACACGGACATCGAGCTGGGCGCGCGCATCTTCCGCACCGGCGAGATCGCCATCGCCGAGGGCGACTTTTCCCTCATGAGCGAGGGTCGGCTCAAGCTCTCCTACCTTTCCGGCGAAACAGAGATCCTCACCGGCGATCAGATCGTCACCTCCGGTCTCGGCGGCTATTATCCCAGCGGCCTTGTCATTGGCGCGGTCGAATCCGTGCAGACGGAAGACGATGGCCTTGCCCGCTATGCGGTGCTCGCCCCGCTGGCCGATCTTGACGCTTTGACAGAGGTCTTCGTCATCACGGACTACGAGATCGTAGACTGAAGGGAGGCTCCAAGCATGAGTTCCGCTCAGACCACCGCATTGAAGTGGTCGTTTCTCTCCGGCTGCTGCCTGCTGCTCGCCTTTCTGCGCCAGCTTTTTCTCGGCTCCATGACGGTTTGGGGCGCGCTCCCCTTTTTGCCGCCGGTGATCCTCGCGGTCGTCGCGTCATTTGAGGAGATCCGGCCGGCCGTCATTTTCGGCATCGCCTATGGCGCAGTCTGCGATCTATCGCTGCCCGCTCCCTTCCCCTGCCTCTATACGCTGGCCTTCACCGTCGCCGCGCTGCTCGTCTCCTCGCTTTCCGGCAGCGTGCTCCAGCCCGGCTTCCCCCGCGCCCTGCTGATGACGATGCTGACCTTTCTTCTGGTAGACTGCTTCAAGGCTTTCTCCATTCTTCTGCGCGGCGCAGGCTCCCCCGGCGCGATGCTCTCCCTCTTTGCGCGCGAGACGCTCGTCTCCTGTCTTCTGCTCGTGCCGGTCTACCCGGCGCTGCGCGCCATCCGCCGCATCTTCCCCGACTGATTCTCCCCATTTTTCCCCAAGCCTCAAGGAAAGGAGGCCGCTATGGATCCCAAACGCTTCACCCGCCGCCTGATCGCGCTCGGCGCGGCGATGTTTCTCTGCGCGCTCGTGTTCGTCGTCACGCTGTTCGACGCGCAGCTCGTTCACGGCGACGATTATCTCGCCCAGTCTGTCCGCACGAACGCCAAGACCGAGCTCGTCAAGGCCTCGCGCGGCATCCTGACCGATCGCAACGGCAAGGTGCTCGCGTCAAACCGCGCGGTCTACACGTTGAATTTTGACTCTTCGCTCGTCGAGTCCGGCGAGCTGAACGACGCGCTCTTGCGCCTGATCGCCCTGTTGGACGCTCAGGGCGTGGACTGCCTTGACGTTCTGCCCCTTTCGCAGCGGTCCCCCTACCCCTATGATACCGGAAACGGCAGCGCAAAGGCGCTCGTCAAATATCTCGTCTCCCTCAAATGGATCGACGGGGACGACGTAACGGAGGACGGTCTGCCCTCCACGCTCACCGGTCCCGCGCTCTATCTGCGTCTGTGCGAGACATACGGCGTGGATAAATCGCTGCCCGCCGGGACGGCGCGCAAGCTCGTCGGCCTGCGCTACTCCCTCGACGTTGCCAAAATGAACGGCTCCTCCGTCTTCGAGGTTGCAAGTGACGTGGACGTTTCGCTCATTTCTCTTGTCAAGGACGGCTCCTACGCCGGTGTGCAGGTGGACACCTCCTCCGTCCGCGTTTACGAGACGGATGCCGCCGCTCACGTTCTCGGCTACACCGGCAGCATCGAAGACTGGGACGATTACAAGGACAAGGATGGCTACACGCTGGCAACCGTCGTAGGCAAGTCCGGCGCGGAGGCCGCATTTGAGGACTATCTGCACGGCAGCGACGGCAGGCGTCTTGTCACCTTTAACGATGACACCGGCAAAATTACGGGTGAGCTGTACTCCGTCGAACCGCAGCCCGGCTCCACCGTGGCGCTAACGATCGATATCGACTTTCAGCAGGATGTGGAAGCCGCCATCGCCTCGACGGTCTCCGCCATGACCGCCGAGGATGGCATTGACCGCGGCGCAGCCGTGGCCGTTGTGCAGGTCGGTACGGGCGATGTGCTGGCGCTCGCCTCCTACCCCACTTATTCCCTTTCAACGTTCCGCGAAAACATCGCCCAGCTCTCGAGCGATTCGATGCGCCCGATGTGGAACCGCGCCACGCAGGGAAAATACGCCCCCGGCTCCACCATCAAGCCGCTCACGGCGATCGCGGCGCTGGAATCCGGCGCAACGACAGTGCGCGAAAAGATCTTCGACTCCGGCAAGTGGGTCTATCCGGGCTACTCCGCAAGCTACACTTACTGCTGGAAGCGCAGCGGCCACGGTTCGCTGAACGTCCGCGGCGCGATCATGAACTCCTGCAATTACTTTTTTGCCGAAATGGGCTACCGCATGGGCATGGACAAGCTGAATCAGTATTTTTCCGCTTTCGGCCTTGGCACGCCGACCGGCATTGAGATCGGCGACACTTCCGGCCGTCTTCCCTCGCAGAACGCAGGGGAGAATCTCGCTCCGTGGGCAGCCTTCGGTCAGGCCAATCAGGAATACTCTCCGCTTCAGCTTGCCAACTATATCGCCACGCTCTGCGGAGGCGGGGAGCGTTACGCCACCCATCTGCTGAAAAATGTCCGCTCCAGCGGCACCGGCGCGCTCGAATACGTCTACGACGCCGCGCCCGTGGAGGCCATTATGATGGACGAGCAGAATCTTGCCGCTGTGCTCGGCGGCATGCACGACCTTGCGACCGATGGCGCAGTCTCCTTCTACTTTAAGGACTGTATTGTGGACGCCGGTGCCAAGACCGGCACCGTCCAGACCGGTGATGAGGAAAACAACAACGGTGCATTTGTCTGCTTTGCCCCCTATGACGATCCGCAGATCGCCATGGCCATCATCATTGAAAAGGGCGGCACGGGCGCAGCGCTGGCCTCCACCGCCGTACAGATCCTCAACGCTTACTTCTCCAATTCCGCAGATACCTCCGCCGCCACCGGCGAGAATATCCTGCTGCGCTGAAGCGCGCCGTTCGGCGCGCTTTCCTATTTTATATATCTCCGGAACGGCGGAGGAAAGGAATATTATGTCAACTTCATGGTTCGATCCCAGAGACTCTTTGGATAAAACACCCTTTGGCGCTGTCCCCTGCGGCACGCAGATCGCCTTTCGCTTTCATCCTGAGCGCGGCACAGCCATCACATGCTGCGAGCTGCTCACCTTTGAAGAATTTTCAAACCGCTGGACGGAAACGGAGCTCTCTCCCGCGCAGGAGGCGGACGGCACGGTCTATCGCGGTGTATATACCGCGCCTCTCAGCGGTGAGCTGATCTGGTATCACTTCCGCCTGACATGGGCGGACGGCGGCACGAGCTGCTACGGCAAAAACGGTCTGTGCGCGTGGGACGCGGTCACGCCATGGCAGCTGACGGTCTATGACGACAGTCACAAAACGCCGGAGTGGTTCGGCCGCGGCGTCACCTATCAGATCTTCCCCGATCGTTTTTACCGCGCCAAAAAGCGAGACGCAGCCGGCCTTGTCGGTCCGCGCACCCTGCATGAACACTGGGACGAAAGCCCCGACTACCGCCCGAACGCAGAGGGTGAGATCACCTGCAGCGACTTTTTTGGCGGCGATCTGCCGGGCATCACGGAAAAGCTCGACTACCTTGCCTCGCTCGGTGTAACGACGCTCTATCTCTGTCCGATCTTTGAGGCCTCGACCAACCACCGCTATGACACAGCCTGCTACGAGCGCATTGATCCGCTGCTCGGCAATGAAGCGGATTTCCGCACACTCTGCGCGCAGGCAAAGTCGCGCGGCATCCGCGTCATGCTCGACGGCGTTTTTAATCACACCGGGCGCAAAAGCGTCTACTTCAATGCCGACGGCTTTTATCCCAACCTCGGCGCGGCGCAGGGTACGGCGTCGCCCTACTACCACTGGTACCGTTTTCACCCCTTTCCCACAGATTACGACGCGTGGTGGGGCATCAAGAACCTGCCTGCTGTGAACGAAACGGAGCCGAGCTATATCGACTACATCATCACCGGCGAACACTCTATTATCCGCCGCTGGCTGCGCGCGGGCGCGTCTGGCTGGCGGCTGGACGTGGCAGACGAGCTGCCGGACAGCTTTATTGAAAAGATCCGCAGCACCATCGAGCAGGAAGAGCCGGACGGCTACCTGCTCGGCGAGGTCTGGGAGGATGGCACGACCAAGGTGGCTTACTCCCAGCGCCGCAAATACTTGCTTGGACACGAGACGCATGGTCTGATGAACTACCCCTTCCGCACGGCGCTGATGGACTATCTGCTCGGCGGCAGCGCAGAATCGTTCCGCGACAGCATGGAAGCGCTGCGTGAAAATTATCCGGCTCCCGCATTTTACGGTGCGATGAACTTTCTCTCCACTCACGACACGCCTCGTCTGCTGACCCTTTTGGGTCGATCTTCTCCCGCCCCCGAAACGCGGGATGAGCGCGCAGCCTATCGCCTGACGGAGACTGAGCTTGCGCGCGGGATGGCGCTGCTGCATCTTGCCGCCCTCGTCCTTTATACCTTCCCCGGTTCGCCGATGCTCTACTATGGCGACGAGGCCGGCCTGCAAGGCTTTGAGGATCCGTTCAATCGTGGGACCTACCCGTGGGGACACGAAAACGCAGCGTTGGTCGAGTACTTTCGCCGTCTCGGCGCGCTGCGCAAGTCGCACGAGGCGCTGCAGCACGGTTCGATCGTCTATCAGGCTGCCCATGGCCGCGTATTGGCCTTTTCCCGCCACGCAGGCGGCGACCGCTGCCTCACTGTCGTCAACGCAGGCACGGAGCCTCTGCCGCTTTCGCTCCCGTGGGACGGTCCCCTTGCCGTCGATGCGTTAACGCAGCAGCAGTTTTTCTGCTGCGACGGATCCCTCCGTCTGGCGCTTGACCCATACGGCGCGCTGCTGCTCACGTATCCGGAATCGTAACTGTTTCACGTGAAACACACTGTGCTTTTTTCCGCGGCGGAACGGTGACCCGTTCCGCCGCTTTCTTCATAAAAATCCCCCATTGTTTCACGTGAAACATTTTTGCAAATTTTTTTCTTTCCTGTTGAAATCAATCGGTTTTGTGTTATACTGAACAAGATATTGAAGACATCGCGTCTGCGCGAATAAAGTGGGTGTTATTTTGGCTAAGATCGTTGCAATCGTCAATCAAAAAGGCGGCGTCGGCAAGACGACCACCTGTGTCAGCCTTGTCTCTTCCCTCAAGGAAAAAGGCAAGCGCGTCCTGCTGTGCGACTTTGACCCGCAGGCAAACTCCACCTCCGGCATGGGCGTGGACAAGGCCGTCTCTCAGGGTGTATACGATGTGCTCATCAACGGCGCAGACGTGCGCGCAAACGTTGCGCACACACGCTATGGCGACGTGCTCCCTTCCTCCAAGGCGCTGGCCGGCGCAGGCATCGAAATGATCGAGCGTGAAAATCGGGAATTTCTGCTCAAGCAGGCTTTGGATGTGCTCTCCCCCGATTATGATTATATTTTTATTGACTGTCCGCCCTCTCTTGAGCTGTTGACGGTCAACGCCCTCTGCGCGGCCAATTCTCTGATCGTTCCCGTGCAGGGCGAATACTTTGCGCTCGAGGGTCTGTCTGATCTGATGCACACCGTCCGCATGGTGCGCCGCAAGCTCAATCCCGCGCTCGAGCTGGAGGGCGTGCTGCTGACAATGTTTGATGGCCGCACGAACCTCGCCCTTCAGGTCGCTGAGGAGGTCAAGCGCTACTTCCCCGGCAAAGTGTACGCCACCGTCATCCCGCGCAATGTGCGCCTTAGCGAAGCGCCGAGCCACGGCAAGCCCATTAACTACTACGACCGCTGTTCCCGCGGCGCGGAGGCGTACAGTGCTCTCGCCGCCGAGTTTCTGAAGCAGAACAGCTAAACCCCTTCTACTATAGGTTTCCCAGCGTGCATTTGTTGCACGTTTCTATGCAACGTTTCACAGAAAGGAGACAATTTTTTATGGCAAACACAACTCGCGGCCTTGGCAAGGGTCTTGGCGCGCTGCTGGGCGACGAAGCCCTGCGCACCGATACATCCGGCAGTCTCTGCCTTCCCATTTCGCAGATCGAACCATTTGCCGGTCAGCCGCGCCGCCGGTTTGACGAGGACGCGCTTCAGGATCTCGCGGACTCTATCCGCGAGCACGGCATCATTCAGCCGCTGACAGTCCGCCGCCTTTCCTCCGGTTACTATCAGATCATCGCCGGCGAACGCCGCTGGCGTGCCGCGCGCATCGCCGGTCTCTCCGAGGTTCCCGCCATCGTCATCGAGGCGGACGACCGCAAGATGACCGAGCTTTCCCTCATCGAGAACCTCCAGCGCGAAGACCTCGACCCCATCGAAGAAGCCGAGGGATATAAAACCCTGATGGACAACTACCAGCTTACGCAGGAGGAGGCCGCCGAGCGCGTGGGCAAGTCCCGCTCCGCCGTTGCCAACAGCCTGCGCCTGCTCGGTCTCTGCCCCGAGGTGCGCCAAATGCTGCAAAGCGGCGTTCTCTCCGGCGGCCACGCCCGTGCGCTGCTGCCGTTGAAAGCCGGCCTTCAGCTCGAAGCGGCCAAAACAGTCGCCGCTCAGGGCCTGAGCGTCCGCCAGACTGAAGCGCTGGCCAAACGCCTCACCTCCGTCAAGGAGGAAAAAGCCCCCTCGAACGAAGAATTGATGGCTGAAAGCTACAGCAAGCTTGCTGCGCAGGAGCTGAGCGACACACTGGGCCGCACCTGCCGCATCGTGTCCGGCAAGAAAAAGGGCCGCATTGAACTGGATTACTACGGCATGGACGATCTGAACGATCTGCTCGAAGCGCTTGCCGCCATCAAAAAGCGCAGGAACGGGGGCGAGCAGCAATGACCGATTTTGTCCACGAACCGCCCAAGGATCCGAGCAAGCCGCCTGTTCCGGGCGAAGACAAGCCCACCACCGAGCGCGAACGCATGAAAAAAGTGTACACCTACGTCGCCGTGCTTTTCGCCGTGGCATTTCTGCTGATCCTTTGGACATTTCTGATGAACCAGCGCAGCATGAACGAGATCAAAAGCGGCAACAGCGCCCTACTTGACACGCTGGAGGAAAGCGAGGTCCTTCAGGCTCGCGCAACAGAGCTGGAAAACGAGGTCAGCGTGCTCGAGGCAAAGTTGTCCGCCGCCGAAAAAGACAGCAAAACGCTCGCCGAGACCGTCGGCGTGCAGTCCGATCAGCTCCGCGCGCTCGACTGGCTGCTCGAGATCGAAACCGCCTACAGCACCGGCGATCTCGACGCCGCGAAAGACAACATCCGCTCATTCGAGGAGACTGGCACATCGGAATTCCTGCCCAAGGAGCCGCTGCGTACCGGTATCACCGGCGACGACGCCCCCTCCCCCGCCGCGCGCTACCAGTCCATTGTGGACAAGCTGTTTCCGGACGGCGTAAAATAAGAAGTCAAATGGTCATTTACTTTACAACGATAACGAGGTAAATCATTATGCTGGATATGAAATTCCTGCGGGAAAATCCCGATCTGGTCAAGGAAAACATCAAGAAGAAGTTCCAGGACGAAAAGCTCCCCCTCGTCGACGAGGTCATCGAGCTCGACGCCAAGAACCGCGCCGCCATCACCGAGGCGAGCGAGCTGCGCGCCAGCCGCAACGCCCTCTCGAAGCAGATCGGCATGCTGATGGGTCAGGCGAAGAAGGACCCGAGCAAGCTCGAAGAAGCCGAAAAGATCAAGGCAACCGTCAAGGCGAACGCCGACCGCCTCGCCGAGCTTGAAAAGCTCGAAGAGGAGTATGAGCAGAAGATCCACAAGATCATGCTGCTGATCCCGAACATCATCGACCCCAGCGTCCCCATCGGCCCGGACGACAGCTGCAATGTCGAGGTCGAGCGTTTCGGCGAGCCGAAGGTCCCCGATTTTGAAATTCCCTACCACACGCAGATCATGGAGAGCTTCGACGGCGTCGACATGGACGCCGCGGGCCGCGTCTCCGGCGCGGGCTTCTACTACCTGCTCGGCGACATCGCGCGCCTGCACGAGGGCGTGCTCGCCTACGCGCGCGACTTTATGATCGACAAGGGCTTCACGTTCTGCATCCCGCCGTTCATGATCCACGGCAACGTGGTCGAGGGCGTCATGAGCCAGAACGACATGGACGCCATGATGTACAAGATCGAGGGTGAGGACCTCTACCTCATCGGCACGAGCGAGCACTCGATGGTCGGCCGCTTCATCGGCGAGATCCTGCCCGAAAGCAGCCTGCCCCAGACGCTGACGTCCTACTCCCCCTGCTTCCGCAAGGAAAAGGGATCGCACGGCATCGAGGAGCGCGGCGTTTACCGCATCCACCAGTTCGAAAAGCAGGAAATGATCGTCGTCTGCAAGCCCGAAGAGAGCATGGACTGGTACAACAGGATGTGGAAGTGGAGCGTCGAGCTGTTCCGCTCGATGGACATCCCCGTCCGTCAGCTTGAGTGCTGCTCCGGCGACCTCGCCGACCTCAAGGTCAAGTCCTGCGATATCGAGGCCTGGTCCCCGCGCCAGAAGAAGTATTTCGAGGTCTGCTCCTGCTCCAACCTCGGCGACGCGCAGGCCCGCCGCCTCAAGATCCGCGTCAAGGGCGAGGACGGCAAGATGTACCTGCCGCACACGCTCAACAACACCGTTGTCGCGCCCCCGCGCATGCTGATCGCGTTCCTCGAGAACAACCTCCAGGCCGACGGCTCGGTGCTCATCCCCAAGGTCCTCCAGCCTTACATGGGCGGCAAGACCGTTCTCATCCCCAAAAAGTAATTCCAATTCGCAATATTGCCTTGGATTTATACGAACAGTTTTCATTTCTGCACATTTTTCATCAAAGAGGTGCTTCCCATGAAGAAGTTTTTTGAAGAGTTCAAGGCCTTTGCCATGCGCGGCAATGTGCTGGATATGGCCGTCGGAGTTGTCATCGGCGGCGCATTCGGCAAGATCACGGCCTCGCTCGTGGGCGATATCATTATGCCGCTCATCTCGATGCTGACCGGCGGCATCGACTTCTCCAGCTGGAAGTGGGTGCTCAAGGAGGCGGTCATGGAGGGCAAAGAAGTCATCGACCCCGAAATTGCCGTCAACTACGGCAACCTGATCGCCGTCATCCTCGATTTTATCATCATCGCGTTCGCCGTGTTCTGCATGGTCAAGGCCATCAACAAAATGCACGACAGGCTCTCAAAGCCCGCCGAGCCGGAGCCGGAGAAGGCCCCCGAGCCGACGAAGGAGGAGCTGCTGCTCACCGAAATTCGTGACCTCTTAAAGGAGCAGAGCAAATGAGAGCGCTGCTGACTGCCGGCCTCAGCGAACTCGGGCTGGATGCCGCCCGCGTCCCGTTGTTGGAGCGTTTTTCCTCCCTGCTGCTGGAAAAAAACAAGGTGATGAACCTCACGGCCATCACCGAGCCCGGCGCCGTCGCGCAGCTCCATCTGCTCGACAGCGCGGCGCTGCTGCAATTTGTCGATCTGACGGACAAAGCCGTCGTCGATGTCGGAACCGGCGCGGGCTTTCCCGGCATGCCGCTGCGCATCCTCAAGGATGACTTCGACCTCACGCTGCTCGACTCGCTCGGCAAGCGCGTCAACTGGCTCGCCGAGGTTTGTGACGAATTGCAGTTAAAGCGCGTTCAATGCGTCCACGCGCGCGCAGAGGAATTTGCCGCGCAGCACCGCGAAGCATATGACCTCGCCGTCTCCCGCGCAGTCGCGCAGCTCAATATGCTTGCCGAGCTTTGCCTGCCGCTGGTGCGGGTGGGCGGGCAGTTTGCCGCCATGAAGAGCGTGGACACCGAGGAGGAGATCGACGCGGCAAAGAGCGCCATCAAGGCGCTCGGCGGCCGGATCGTCCGCGTTGCGGATTACACCATCCCGACGAGCGATGTCGTCCACCGCCTCGTCATCGTCGAAAAGGTCTCCCCTACCCCGCGTGCGTATCCCCGCGCCTTCGCCAGGATCAAGAAATCTCCGCTGTGAGCCGAAAAGGAGGATCGTCCCTTGTCTCAGGTCATCGCCGTGGTGTCCGGTAAGGGCGGCACCGGAAAAACTTCATTCACCGCGCTCACCGGCATGGCGCTCTCCCGGCTTGGCAAAAAGGTGCTGCTGCTCGACTGTGACGTGGGCCTGCGCAACCTCGACCTCTACCTCGGCATGTCGGACTGTGCGCTCATGGATTTTACCGACGTGATCTCCGGCCGCACGACGCTGACGCGAGCCGTCGCGCGCCATCCGCTTTATCCAAACCTCTATCTTCTTACCGCCCCCGTCAGCTCCTTCACCGCCCTGCCAGACAGGGCGGAAATGAAGCGTCTGCTTGATGAGATCCGCCGCTATTTTGATTTTTGCCTGATCGACGCCGCTGCCGGCATCGGCGAGGCCTTCACGCTGGCTACCTGCTGCGCCGACCGCGCCGTGGTCGTCACCACAAACGATCCCTCCAGCCTGCGCGACGCGCAGCGCACCGTGATGGAGCTGCGCGATTTTCCCACAGGAAAGCTGCATCTGGTCGTCAACCGCGTGCGGAAAAAGCTGCTGCAATCGCTGCATGCCACCATCGATGACGCCATAGACGCCTCAGGCCTCCCGCTGCTTGGCGTCATCCCCGAGGACGAATATATCCCCACCCTGCTCGGCCGCGGGCTCGATCATCCGCTCAAATATTACACGGGCGCGCTCTGCGCCTGCGAAAACATTGCGCGCCGCCTCTGCGGCGAACGGATCCGCCTGATGCGTCTCTGATCGCTGAAGCAAATTAAAAATCACACCAGAAAGGACTGTGACAAAATATGAACATTGCCCTCATGGCACACGACAACAAGAAGGAACTGATGGTGCAGTTCTGTACCGCCTATGCCGGCATTCTCTCGCGCCATACCCTCTGCGCCACCAGCGTGACCGGCAAAATGGTCAGCGAGGCGAGCGGTCTTCCGATCCACCTCTTCATGGCGCGCATCCACGGCGGCACTGAGCAGATCGGCGCGCGCATCGCCTATAACGAGATCGATATGGTCATCTTTCTCTGCGATCCCGGCGACCCGCGCTACAACGACAGCTTGACTTACATCACCAAGCTCTGCGACCAGAACAACATCCCCTTTGCCACCAACCTCGCCACCGCCGAGATGCTCGTCATGGGTCTTGCGCGCGGCGACCTCGACTGGCGCGATATCGTCAACCCCAAAACCAAGCCCTTCACCACCTGACAGGCGGTCAACATAAATACAATTTGTAATTTCATTATATTTTTATACAAACAGGAGTGGATTTTACCATGATGCAATCCCGTACACACAACTGCGGCGAGCTTCGCGCGCAGCATGCAGGCGAGCACGTCAAGCTCGTCGGCTGGATGGAGAACGTCCGCGAAGTCGGCGGCAGTCTCGCCTTTGTCGTCCTGCGCGACTTCTACGGCACGACGCAGATCGTCGTCGAGACGAGCGAGCTGCTCGCCCAGATCAAGGGCTACAACAAAGAGAGCACCATCTCCGTCGAGGGCGCCGTGCACGAGCGTGCGAGCAAAAACCCCAACCAGCCCACCGGCGATATCGAGGTCGTACCCGAAAAGATCGAGCTGCTCGGCCGCTGCCGCTACAACTCCCTGCCGTTTGAGATCAACCGCAGCCGCGAGGCCGACGAGACCCAACGTCTCAAGTACCGCTATCTCGACCTGCGCAACCCCGCCGTCAAGAAGAACATCATCCTGCGCTGCAACGTCATTGCCGCGCTGCGCAAGGCCATGATGGAGCACGACTTCCTCGAGATCACCACCCCGATCCTGACGGCCTCCTCCCCCGAGGGCGCGCGCGACTACCTCGTCCCCGCCCGCAAGCACCCCGGCAAGTTCTACGCCCTGCCGCAGGCCCCGCAGCAGTTCAAGCAGCTGCTGATGACCTCCGGCTTTGACCGTTACTTCCAGATCGCGCCGTGCTTCCGTGATGAGGACGCGCGCGGCGACCGCAGCCCCGGCGAGTTCTATCAGCTCGATATGGAGATGGCGTTCGCCTCTCAGGAAGACGTCTTCGCCGTCTGCGAGGATGTCCTGCCCCCGATCTTCGCAAAGTTCGGCACCTATGACATCGCCTCCCAGCCCCCGTTCCGCCGCATCAAGTACCTCGACGCGCTCGAGATTTACGGCAGTGATAAGCCGGACCTGCGCATCGACCTGACCGCGACGAACGTCTCCTCCCTCTTCGAGGGAAGCAGCTTTGAGGTCCTTGCGGACAAGACCGTCAAGGCCGTCGCCATCTCCAACTGCACGCTCACGCGCAAGCAGATCGACAAGCTCCTGACCGACTGCGAGGTGCAGGCGGGCGCGAAGGGCTACTGGTTCAAGGTCGACGAAAAGGGCGACCTCGCCGGCGGCATCGCGAAGTTTGTCGACAAGGAAGCTGCTTCCAAGCTCCTGCCGCTCGAGCCTAACACGCTCGTGCTCGTCGCGGGCGGCGAGCTGGCCACCAAGCTCGTCGGCGTGATGATCAAGACCTTCGGCCCCGCGTGCGAGGGTCACATGGACAAGGAGCGCTACGAGTTCTGCTGGATCGTCGACTTCCCGATGTATGAGATCGGTGACGAGAGCGGCGAGCTCGAGTTCTGCCACAACCCGTTCTCCATGCCCTCCGGCGGCCTCGAGGTGCTGCTCAAGGCCGAGCGCGGCGAGATCGACCCGCTGAGCATCACCGCCGACCAGTACGACCTCGTCTGCAACGGCGTGGAGCTTTCTTCCGGCGCCGTGCGTAACCACGACCCCGAGATCATGATCAAGGCCTTTGAGCTCGTCCGCCTCGGCGAAGAGGACGTGAAGGCCAAGTTCCCCGCCATGTACAACGCCTTCTGCTACGGCGCGCCCCCGCACGCCGGTATCGCCCCGGGCGTCGACCGCATGGTCATGCTGCTCGCCGGTGAGGATTCCATCCGCGAGATCATTCCCTTCCCGATGAACAAGAACGCCCAGGATATCATGATGGGCGCGCCCAGCGAGGTGACGCAGAAGCAGCTCGATGAGCTGCATATTGCGGTCACGGCGCATGAAGAAGAATAATTCAGCTCTCACTGCGTGAGGGTGCAATGGTTTCCCTGCGCCGCGCAGGGGAACGGTAAAGGGGGGCTATTCTCTTTCCTCGGAAAGAGAATAGCTCCCCTTATCCCCCCAAGAGAAAGGGATTTAATTGGCAGTCCCGGGCTCGAATGGCCATTATGCCTTCGGAATGGGAATGCCTGCGCGCGGCGGAGCCGCATTTAGCATTGCAAGACGATTTGCCTCTGCTTCTATTATCCGCTGTTGCGCAGCCGTTGGCGGCTTTGCCGCCTTACGGATGCGGTACACCCCTTGCGGGTGCCGCTCTGCCCATCTTGTAGAAGTACAGACTAATCATCGTCTACCGCCAGTCTCCACAATGCGGCGAGCGAAGCAATGCCGCATTCGACACGCAATCTTCCGCCAAGCAAACGTCACTCGCGCCTCACGATAGTAAGGCGCGGTTGCGATTGGTAACGACTTGTAGGACTCATGGCGAAGCCATGTACACCGCACTTACATTGCGCAGCGCGTGCAGCTCTTCGAGCCAAAATCTGCCAATGTCGGGGGACGAGGGGTACTCCCCTCGTCCTTTCTCTTGGGGGTGTAAGGGGGATATTCTCTTTCGAGAAAGAGAATATCCCCCTTTCCCGCGTCCCCACACGGTGTGGGGAAAAAGGAGCAGCGCTGCCGCGCTGCAATCCCCCGTGCCCATGCGGAAAAGAAGGGCATTCTCTCGCATGAGAGAATGCCCTTCTTCTGTTTCCGGAGCAAAAAGGATCAAAACGCGCACTTTTCGCGCAGGAAGTCCTTGACCTCGCTGATGGGGATACGCACCTGCTCCATGCTGTCGCGCTCGCGGACGGTGACGCTGTGGTCAGCCGCAATGCCGTTGGCCTCGTCGCCGACGGTGTCAAAGTCGAACGTGATGCAGTACGGCGTGCCGATCTCGTCCTCGCGGCGGTAGCGCTTGCCGATCGAGCCGGTCTCGTCGTAGTCGACCATGAATTCCTTGGAAAGCTCGTTGTAGAGCTCCATCGCGGGACCGGCGAGCACGTCCTTCTTGGAAAGCGGCAGGATCGCGGCCTTGAAGGGGGCGAGTGCGGGGTGGAAGTGCAGCACGACGCGCACGTCGTCGTTGCCCTTCTTGTCCTGGCCGACGACCTCTTCATCGTAGGCGTCGCACAGGACCGCGAGCACGCTGCGCTCCACGCCGAGCGACGGCTCGATGACATAGGGGATGTACTCGACCATGTCCTTGCCCTCGCCCTCGCGGTAGACCATCTTCACGCCGCTGGTGTTCTGATGCTGCGTGAGGTCGTAGTCCGTGCGGTCGGCAACGCCCCAAAGCTCGCCCCAGCCGAAGGGGAAGAGGAACTCGAAGTCCGTCGTCGCCTTGGAGTAGAAGCACAGCTCCTCGGGATCGTGGTCGCGCAGGCGGAGGTTCTCGTCCTTCAGGCCGATGGAGAGCAGCCAGTTGTGGCAGAACGTGCGCCAGTAGTTGAACCACTCAAGGTCGGTGCCCGGCTTGCAGAAGAACTCGAGCTCCATCTGCTCGAACTCGCGCACGCGGAAGATGAAGTTGCCCGGCGTGATCTCGTTGCGGAAGGACTTGCCGATCTGGCCGATGCCGAACGGGAGCTTTTTGCGCGTGGTGCGCTGGACGTTATTGAAGTTGACGAAGATGCCCTGCGCGGTCTCGGGGCGGAGGTAGACGGTGTTCTTCGCGTCCTCGGTCACGCCCTGGAAGGTCTTGAACATGAGGTTGAACTGACGGATATCGGTGAAGTTGTGCTTGCCGCAGGTGGGGCAGGGGATCATGTGCTCCTCGACAAAGTCCTTCATCTCCTGCTGGGAGAAGGCGTCGATGGGCTTGGGCAGCTCGAAGCCGGTCTCGGCGCACCAGTCCTCGATGACCTTGTCGGCGCGGAAGCGCTCGTGGCACTCGCGGCAGTCCATCAGAGGATCGGAGAAGCCGCCGAGATGGCCGCTCGCGACCCAGGTCTGCGGGTTCATCAGGATCGCCGCGTCAAGGCCGACGTTGTAGGGGTTCTCCTGCACGAACTTCTTCCACCAGGCGTTCTTGATGTTCTTCTTGAGCTCGGCGCCGAGGGGGCCGTAGTCCCAGGTGTTGGCAAGGCCGCCGTAGATCTCGCTGCCGGGGAAGACAAAGCCGCGGTTTTTGCACAGCGCGACGATCTTGTCCATCGTCTTTTCGGTGTTTTTCATGGTGAATTTCTCCTTTCGGTACTTGGCTCAGGAGATAAAAAACGCCCTGAGCCTATTAAAGTAGGCTCAGGGCGAACAAATCATTGTCCGTGGTTCCACCTGAATTCCCCGCTGGATGCGGGGCACTTCGTTCCCTTGTAACGGAGGGACCGGCGCGGCATTTCCGCCGCACGGCTCAAAAGCGCCGCCTTTTCCGTTCCGCAGGGACTTGCACCGGCCGTCCCCTCTCTTGAGCGGGTGAAAAGAAAAGACTTCTTTCTCACTGCCTTTTGTTTGGGGCAGTATACCACGCCGCGCCGCGCTTGTCAAGCGCCGGAGGGGAGTGGATATTGCCTTTTTCCGCGCGCGATGCTATACTGCTGTATGATTCGTTTCGACTTGTTCACGGAAAGGGGCTTTCCTTCACCATGCGATCTCTGTTTTCCATCATTCGTCCGGACGCCGAAGCGTCCAAAGGGCTGCGCCGCGCGCACCGCGCGTGGCTTTACGGCTGGCTGACGCTCATGGGCATCGGGCTTGGGCTGATCTCGCTGATGCTCTCCGCCTATTCCTACGCGCCGCTGAACAACCTGTATCTGCTTTTTTCCTATTTCCGCCTGCCGCTGCTGCTGGCGCTGAATCTCTTTGTGCCGGTGCTGCTGGTCTATCTCGGCTTTTTCCTGTTCCGCCGCCCGTGGGCGGCATATCTGACCGCGGCGATCCCATGCCTTGCCCTTTCGCTCGGCAGCTACTATAAAACGCAGCTGCGCGGCGATCCCGTGCTCGCCACCGACCTGCGCATCCTGCGCACGGCGGGCGGCATCGTGGGACACTACACGCTTGAGCTGACAAGGCCCGTGCTCGCGGCGCTCGCGCTCGCGCTTATCATGCTGCTCTTTTCCATTCTTCTGATGCGCAAGGAGCCGCTGCGTCTCCGCACGCGCGTTCTCGGCGCGCTTGGCTGCCTTGCGCTCGCGCTGGGCGCGTATTTCACCGTCTACACCGACGCGGACATTTACACGCAGAAGACGGCGAACAACAGCTTCATCAACCCCTGGTCGGACGTGGAGGTCTACGTGTCCAAGGGCACGGTCTACTCCTTTGTCTACAGCGTGCAGGAGATGTTCCCCGACCCGCCCGAGGGCTACAGCGAAAAGGAGGCGCGCGCAGTGCTCGCGCAGTACGAAACAGCGGACATCTCGGAGGAGGAAAGGGTCACGGTCGTCGGCATCATGCTCGAGGCGTTCTGCGATCTGACGGACTATCCCGCGCTGGCGGACATCCCCGCCGTGGCGGAGGTCTACGCCCCCCTGCACGGGCTGGAGGCGCGCAGCGTATCAGGCCGTCTGCTGACGAACATCTTCGCGGGCGGCACGACGGATACCGAGTGGGGCTTCCTCACCGGCTACAGCCGCCACGAGGACTTCCGCTCCAGCACCGACTCCTACATCTGGTACTTCAAGTCGCAGGGCTATGACACGCTTTACCGCCACCCCGGCTACGGCTGGTTCTATAACCGGCAGAACGTGAACGAATACCTCGGCTTTGATGAGAGCGCCTTTACTGACAGCGGCTTCGGTGAGCTGGTCGATCCCATGGCGGCGGTGTTCCACTCCGACGGCGTGCTGGTGGATTATCTGCTGCGCGACCTTGACGCGCAGCGCGAGGACGGCGACCCGCTGTTCCTCTTCTCCGTATCGTACCAGAATCACGGGCCGTACTCGTCGGAGTCCTGCGCGCGGGAATACGTCACGCCCGCCGCGACCGGATGGTCGCAGGAGAGCTGCTGCATTCTGAACAATTACCTTGCCGGCGTGAGCGAGACGATCGGTGAGATGCGCCGTTTGGCTGACGCGCTGGAGCAGCGGGACGAGCCGGTGGTGTTTGTGTTCTTCGGCGACCACAAGCCGTGGCTCGGCAACGGCAGCAGCGTATACGCTGAGATGGGCATCGACCTTGACACCGGGACGCTCGACGGCTTCTATAACTACTACGCAACGCCCTACGCCATCTATGCCAACAGCGCGGCAAAGCGCGCGCTCGGCGCGGACTTCACCGGCGATGGCGGCGATTTCTCTCCCTGCTACCTGATGCAGCGCGTCTTTGACGAATGCGGCTGGGAGGGCAGCGCCTTTATGCAGCTCCAGCGCGAGATGTATGACGTGACGCCGCTGCTGCACACGCGCGGCTGGTTTTTGAAGGACGGCGCGCTGACAGGCAGCCTCAGCGAAGATGAATTTGCGCTTTACCACCACTATCTGTACGCCCAGTATTACCGCGAGCAGCACTTTACCGCGGCAGGATGACCGCAAAAGGAGGACTCACCATGAAAAAACGATTGACGGCGCTGCTGCTGGCGCTTATGCTGCTGCTTTCCGCCTGCGGCGCGGAGAAAACGGACGATACGCCCGTGCAGCCGAATGATCCCGTTCCCACGACGCAGCCGGACGATCCCACGCCCGAGCCGACACCGGAGGAGCAGGCGGAGCAGCGCCTGCGCGAGACGATCGCGGGCATGACGCTGGAGGAAAAGGTCGGGCAGCTGTTTTTCGTCCGCTGTCCCGAAACGGGGGCGGAGGAGGATATCAGGACCTATTACCTCGGCGGCCTGCTGCTCTTCGGCCGCGACTACAAGGATGCGGCGGGGAACTGGCTGACGGAGGATGACTTCACCGCGGCGCTTACGTCCTATCAGGACGCAGCAAGCATTCCGCTCTTCATCGGCAGCGACGAGGAGGGCGGCACGGTCACGCGCGCGAGCCGGAACCCAAACCTCTTTTCCGAAAAGCTCGCCTCGCCGCAGTCGCTCTATGCCGCGCTGGGGCTGGACGGGCTGGTGCAGAAAACGGAGGAATACAACCGCCGCCTCTGCGCCCTCGGCGTGAATGTGAACTTCGCCCCCGTGTGCGACGTTTCAACGAACCCCGATAATTTCATCTACGACCGCGCCTTCGGGCAGGACGCACAGGCCACGGCGGACTACATTTCCCGTGTCGTGCCCGTCTATGAGGAAGCGGGCGTCGCGTGCGTTCTGAAGCACTTTCCCGGCTACGGCAACAATGCCGACACGCACACGGGCGTCGCCATCGACGCGCGCCCATATACAACGTTCGAGCAGTCCGACCTCGTCCCCTTTGAAGCGGGCATCGCGGCGGGCGCGCCGTTTGTGCTCGTGAGCCACAACGTCGTCGAGTGCATGGACAGCGCCTATCCCGCCTCGCTCTCGCAGAAGGTGCATGCGCTGCTGCGCGACGAGCTGGGCTTTGACGGTGTCGTCGTAACGGACGACCTTGCGATGGATGCAGTCAAGGCCTACGCCGACGACGGAAGCGTCGCGGTACTGGCGCTGCTGGCGGGAAACGACATGATCGTGACCACCGACTATCAGACGCAGATCCCGCAGGTCATCGCCGCCGTGCAGGACGGAACGATCGCCGAAAGCGACATCGATGCACACGTTTACCGCGTGCTGCGCGAAAAGCAGGCCCTCGGCCTGATCGACTGAGGAGGAACGGTATGGAAACAAAAAAGCTCTATTACGACAACCCCTTTTTGCAGCGCTTTGCCGCCGTCGTGACCGCGTGCGAAGAAGCGAAGGGCGGCTGGGCGGTCACGCTCGACCAGACCGCATTCTACCCCGAAGGCGGCGGCCAGCCGTATGACACCGGCACGCTTGGCGACGTAAAGGTGCTGGAGGTTCACGAAAAAGACGGCGTTGTTACGCACCTGTGCGGCGCGCCGCTCGCCGTGGGCGAAAGCATCGAGGGCGAGATCGACTGGGCGCGCCGCTTCGACCACATGCAGCAGCATTCTGGCGAGCACATCTGCTCGGGTCTGATCTGCGCGCGATTCCACTGCGATAACGTCGGCTTTCACATGGGAACGGACACCGTGACCATTGACTTTAACGCCGACATATCGTGGGATGCGCTCGCAGAGATCGAGGAGGCCGCGAACCGCTATATTTATGAGGATCACCCTATCGACATCCAGCTCCACCGCGGCGCGGAGCTGGACGCGATCGACTACCGCAGCAAAAAGCCGCTCGAAGGCGATGTGCGTATCGTTACGTTCCCGCAGGCGGATTGCTGCGCCTGCTGTGGCACACATGTGGCGCGCTCCGGCCAGGTGGGACTCGTCAAATTCCTCTCCGTGCAGCGCTTCCGCGATGGCGTTCGCATCGAGCTGTTATGCGGCGGCCGCGCACTGCGCTACCTTTCATCCTGCTGGGAACAGAGTCTGCATATCGCCCAAGCCCTCTCCGTCAAGCCGACGGCAAGCTTTGCAGGCGTCGAGCGGCTGCTCACGGAGCTTTCCGCGCTCAAGCAGCGCTGCGCAAGGCTCGAAGAATCCGTCTTCGCCCAGACCGCCGCGCAGTACGAGGGCAAAGGCGATGTGCTGCTCTTTGAGGACGAGATGTCCGGCGACAGCCTGCGCAAGCTCTGCGACGCCGTAGCAAGCACCTGCGGCGGCCGCTGCGCGGTCTTCGCGGGCACAGACGGCGCGTACAAGTACGCCATCGGCCTTGTCAGCGGCGATCTTCGTGAGCTTACAAAGAAGCTCAATGCCGAGCTTTCCGGCCGCGGCGGCGGCAAGCCCAATTTCGTACAGGGCAGCGTAGCCGCTGCGCGCAGGGCGGTTGAAAAGTTTTTCTGCGAATAACCTCCCACGCACCGCGCGGGGGTACGGCAAAGGGGCTATTCTCTTTCACAAAAGAGAATAGCCCCCTTTATTTGCCCGTTTCCGCACAGTGCGGAAAACTCCCGCCCGCGATGCGGACTTTGTTTTTGCTTGAAAAGGAAAAATCAGAACCCAAACCCGCCGAGGCCCAGGCCGCTCGTGAGCGCGTCCATCTTGCCGCTCATCGCGTCCTCCGCCTGACGCAGCGCCTCGTTCACGGCAGAAATGATGAGATCCTGCAGCATCTCCACATCCTCCGGATCGACCGCCTCGGGCTTGATGGCGATGCCCGTGACCTCCTTCTTGCCGTTGACCGTCGCACTGACGACACCGCCGCCGACGCTTGCGCTGAAGGTCTTTTCCTCGACCTCTTGCTGCGCCTTCTGCATATCCTCCTGCATTTTCATGATCTGCTGCTGCATCTGCTGCTGCTTGAGCATCTGGCCGCTGCCGTTGGAAAAGCCGCGGCGTGCACTGTAACCCTTTGCCATAACTGTCGTCTCCTTTTATTTTACTGTAAAATTGTCGAATTTACTGCCCATGCGCAAAAGATCCTGCATTTTGTCGTGCCTTTTCGCGCCCGGCCGCTGTCCGACGAGAAAGCGCACGCGGATCTCCTGCCCCACCGCGCGCGAGGTAACGTCGCTCAGCACATCGATCACCGCCTGCTGATCCAGCATATTTTTCTGCACATCCGTCGTGCAGTAGACCGTCAGCAGCCCATCCTTCACCTCTCCCTGCGCCATGCCGATGAATGCGCGCTTGTCGGGCGTCAGGCGGTTTTTATAGCTCTCCATCAGCTGGAGGAATATCTCCCCATCTCCGCCATTGCTCTCTCCTGCGTCCTGTGCGGGTGCAGGGGCCGTCGGTTTCGGCACTGCCGCCTTCGGCGCGGGTGCGGCCGGCTCGCCGTAGGGCGGCGGCGCGTCGTAATCGTCCGGCAGCGGCGGCTCGTCCCACGGAGGACGATCCTCCTCCGGCGCGGGCGGAGTCTCTGGCGATGCGCTCTGCGGCGCAGAGATCTCTTTCGCCGCAGGAACGGCGGCCGGTTTCGGAGCACCTGCCGGATGCTTTGCCGCAAACTGCACGCCCGCGGCGATCTGCTCTTCGAGCCGCGCGATGCGCGCGCCCAAAGCCGCCAAGTCGCCGGAAAGCGTCTCGTCGCAGAGCTTCAGCACGCACAGCTCCGCGTCTGTGCGGCGGTTCACGCTGAATTGGAGCTGCGCCGCCGTCTCCTGCAAGATCGTACAGAGCTGGATGAAGCGCGCGCTCGTCCCCTGCGCGCGCAGGCTTTGGAGCGTCGCGGCGTCATAAGCGCCGCTGAGCAGGCTTGCGCCCCCCTCGCCCGCCGTCGCGCTGATGAGCAGCTCGCGCGCAAGCGTCGAGAGCTCGCCAAGCACCGCGCCCACATCCTTGCCGCCATCGTACAGCGAACCAAGCATCGCAAGCGCACCGCGCGCGTCGCGCGACAGGATCAGCGACATGAGGCGCGCAGTCTGCACGCTGCCGGCAAGGCCCAGCGCATCGAGCACAGCGGACGCGTCGATCACACCGCCCGCGGCGGCGCACTGGTCGAGAAGCGACAGCGCGTCGCGCAGCGCACCATCGGACAGGCGGGCGAGCAGCTCTGCGCCGTCTTCTCTGAGGTCGATATGCTCCTGTCCCGCGATGTAATTCAGGCGCGAGACGATATCCTTCGGTAAAATGCGGCGGAAGGCGAAGCGCTGGCAGCGCGACAGGATCGTCGCAGGCACCTTGTGCAGCTCCGTCGTCGCCAGAATGAACATCAAATGCTCGGGCGGCTCCTCCAAAATCTTGAGCAGCGCGTTGAACGCGGGCGTCGAGAGCATGTGTACCTCATCGACGATATACACGCGCTTTTTCACCTGTGCAGGCGAATAAATGGCCTCGTCGCGCAGCGCGCGCACGCTGTCCACGCCGTTATTGGAAGCCGCGTCCAGCTCGACCACGTCGAGCAGCCGCCCGCTCTCGATGCCAAGGCAGCTCGGACAGCAGTTGCAGGGATCGCCGTCCACCGGATGCTCACAGTTGACCGCGCGCGCAAGGATCTTGGCGCAGGTCGTCTTTCCCGTGCCGCGCGTACCGGTGAAAAGATAGGCGTGCGACAGTCGCCCCTCGGCCACCTGACGGCGCAGCGTGGAGGTGATGTGCTCCTGCCCGACCACATCGGCAAAGGTCTTCGGCCGCCACTTGCGGTAAAGCGCCTGATACATCCGCAGCCCTCCCTTTTGATAGAAATACTCCTCCGCATACAGCTGCGGGACCGGCGCCCTTGCGGCACATGGCTGGTCCCGCTTAATGCTGCTCGGTTCCCCGCCTGACATGGTTCGCAGGCATCCATTGCGCAAGACCGGTTCCGCAGCTGTATGCGGAGGAGTTGAACAGATAGTATTTTACTATACTTCTGAAAAAATTTCAACAGAAAAATGAAAAAGGGACTTCACAAATCGAAAAAAGTATGTTATGATAATCCGCGCTGGGAAACCGGCATGATATTTGGGCCTGTAGCTCAGTTGGGAGAGCGTACGGTTCGCATCCGTAAGGTCGTGGGTTCGAATCCCTTCAGGTCCACCAAAAAATAAGAGGCACACTTCCGCTACTCCTGATAGGGGTACCTTGAAGCGTGTCCTCGGATTAGGCAGGCAGTGCAATTGTACTGTCTGCCTT
>CAKTRT010000008.1 GCA_934597535.1 uncultured Oscillospiraceae bacterium
TGCAGCAGGCAGACAAGACCGTGCTTTTCGGCGACCTTTTTCATCGTTTCCATGACGAGCTGGTTCTGGTCGCTCGCGGTGTTGGCGTCGGTATAGATGGGCGCCATCTCATGCTGGGCGGGGGCGACCTCGTTGTGCTTGGTCTTGGAGAGCACGCCGAGCTTCCACAGCTCCTCGTCCAGCTCCTTCATGTAGGCGGCCACACGGGGACGGAACGCGCCGAAATAGTGGTCGTCCAGCTCCTGCCCCTTGGGCGGCTTGGCGCCGAAGAGCGCGCGTCCGCACAGACGCAGATCCATGCGCTTCAAGAAGAGCGCGCGGTCGATGAGGAAGTATTCCTGCTCCGCGCCGATCTGCGGCGTGACCTTGTGTACCTCGTCCTTGCCGAAGAGCCTGAGCACGCGGACGGCCTCACGGTTCACGGCCTCCATCGAGCGCAGCAGCGGCGTCTTCTTGTCCAGCGCGGCTCCGCTGTAGGAGCAGAAGACCGTGGGGATACAGAGACTGCCGTCCTTGATGAAGGCGAAAGCCGTGGGATCCCACGCGCTGTAGCCGCGCGCTTCAAATGTGGCGCGAAGCCCACCGGAGGGGAAGCTCGAAGCGTCCGGCTCGCCGCAGACCAGCTCCTTGCCGGAGAAGTCCATAATGACGCGCCCGCCGCCGGCATTGTTGATAAAGCTGTCGTGCTTTTCGGCTGTGACGCCGCTGAGCGGCTGGAACCAGTGGGTAAAATGCGTGGCGCCGCGCTCGAGCGCCCAGGTCTTCATCGCGTCGGCGATCTCATTGGCTGCGGAAAGAGGCAGGGGCTGCCCGCTTTTCAGGCACTGTCGCCAGATATCCATTGCGCTTTGCGGCACATACTGTTCCATTGCGCGCTCATTGAATACCAGCGAGCCGAAAAGCTCGGGAATACGGGTTTCTTCACTCATGCTCCATACCTCCTGTTAATAAAAAATACATGAACTATATTACGACCTGCACCCTTTGCGCGTCAAGACATTGTTTTTCCAACTTTTCCGCTGCGTTAGCGCGATAAACTGTGCGCGCTAACGAAATAATGAAAGTCTGGAAACTTTTTCTTGCATCGAAGCAGACGCTGTGCTATGATTAGCCTGAACCCGCCCTTGCTGGACAAAACCACGGTGAGGGCTTGCTTTTTGGCGCAATGAAGTGCAGGCGGCGCGGCCCTGCCTGCAAATAAAAAGGAGTGCTTCGCTATGCGGCGGAGCACTCCTTTTGCAACTATTTGATGGTCGTGCTGTCGTTCAGCACGCTTGCGCTGTAGAGAAACAGCACATCCTGCGCAGTAAAGTCGATAAATTTTCCGAGTGCTGCGGGGGAGAGGTAGCGGATATCGGCGAGCGTGATCTCGCTGTACCCCTCCGCGAGCAGCGGGATGAGGCTCGCGGCGAAGGAATCGCGGAACACGATGAGCTTGCGATCCGTCTGCGCGTTCGGATTCTCGATGCGCAGCAGCGACTTCGGCCCTGAGAGAAAGATCTCATATGGGTCGCTGCCGTCCGCCTTTTCGAGCGTGTAGACGGGCAGGTACGCATCGTTTTCATAGTCGTACACGCGGCAGTGATCGATGATATCGTTTGTGAGGTAGGCGAGCTTGTCGGGCGCCATCGGCAGTGCCGACTGTCCGCGGTACACGCCGTAAAACGGCGTATCGAGGGGGATCTCGGTGAAGTCTGCGGTGAGTGAAACGCCCATCGCGTCTGCCAGAGCCTTGACCGTGGGGACAAGCATCTCCTGCCGCCAGTGTGTGTCTGTGCGGTAGTAGGACGGCAGCGAGAGCGTGTCCGTCAGGTCGATATACTCCGCAAAATCGGCCTTTTCACGCATAAGAGAGAAAAGTGCTTCATAATCCATTGCGGGATAGCCGTTTTCGGCGGCCAAAAAGTAATTCTTGTCGGGGATGACGGACAGGTAGATATTCGCACCTGTGCCTTTGAGGTAAGCTTCGTATACATAGCGGAAGCGATCGGCCGCGTGGTCGAGCGAATCCTCATGCAGCGGGTAGTCAAGCTTCGCGGCGTAGCCGTCCGCGATGTAGATGCCGTTGTTGTCCTTCTCGCGGAAGAGGTCACGCACGGCAAGCGCCTTGAGCGTGCGGAACCCGTCGCGCAGCGGGAACTGGTCAAGCGTGTAGCTCTCAAAATTCGACTGGAAGCGTCCGGAGAGCGCTTCTTCTACGCTGAGCATCGGGAACTGCTTGAGTGCCCGACGCTCGCTTTCCGACACGGCGTCGTCGCTCTTGCAAATGCTCCACAGCGCGAACGCAAGCACAAACAGCGCCGCAACGCCGAGGGTGAGGGCGTCTTTTACATTTCGATTCATGCGATGCCCTCCTTAAAAGCGGAAGTAGAGGAACGGGTTGAACGACCCGTCCACTAAAAATGCCGTGCCGAGCAGCAGGGGGACGAGCACAAACAGCGGCTCGAGCGCGTCGAGCGCCATGGCTGCGCCCTTCCTTTTACGCAGCTTCGACACGACCCATTTCGGCAGCGGCGTTGCGCAGAGGATGCCGAGCACGAGCAGCGGGCCATAGCTTTTGAGGCAGTAGACCGCCTGCACGCTTGACAGCGGCAGTCCGCCCGCGCCGAGCATCGCGCCGATACGCGAGACCGCCAGCGCGGCGCTGTCCGCGTCGAAGAGCACAAACCCGAGCGTGACGAAAAAGAGCGTGTACACATGGCCGAGCGCGCGGTGCTTCTGTAAGACCGGCAGCAGAATTAGCTTTTCAAAAAGCAGCAGAACTGCAAACCACAGCCCCCACAGCACGAACGTCCACGCCGCTCCGTGCCACAGGCCGGTTGCGAGCCAGACGATCAGAATGTTCAGCAGCTGGCGCGCCTTGCCCTTTCTGCTGCCGCCGAGGGGGATATAGAGGTAGTCGCGGAACCATGAGCCGAGCGACATGTGCCACCTGCGCCAGAACTCCGTAATGCTCGCCGAAATATAAGGATAGTTGAAGTTTTCGGGGAAGTGGAAGCCCAAAATGCGCCCGAGACCGATGGCCATGTCGCTGTAGCCCGAAAAGTCGAAGTATACCTGAAGAAGAAACGCGAGCGCGTAGAGCCAGACGAAGAGAACGCTTGCGTCCTGCGTCGATTTGTAGGCGCTCGCGAGCGCGCCGAACTGGTTGGCGAGCAGGATCTTCTTGGCAAAGCCGACCGTGAAGCGGCGCACGCCCTCCGCCGCGGCGGAGACGCTGTGCGTGCGGCTTTTGAGCTCTGCGGCGACGTCGGAATAGCGCACGATCGGCCCCGCGATGAGCTGGGGAAAGAGTGAAACATAGGCGCCCAGGTCGATAAAATTTCGCTGTGCCGCCGTCTCGCCGCGGTAGACGTCGATGACGTAGCTCAATACCTGAAAGGTGTAGAAGCTGATGCCGATGGGCAGGCTGAGCTTCAAAAGCGGCAGGGAAAGTCCTGTGACGGCGTTGACGCTCGAGAGAAAAAAGTCCGCGTACTTAAAATAGCCGAGAAGCCCAAGGCTCACAAGGATCGAGAGCGTCAGAAAGACCTTCGACGCCTTTTGCCCGCGGTGCTTTTCAATCAGCAGGCCGAAACCATAGCCCTGCACGATGGAGACGAGCATAAGCAGCATATATTTCGGCTCGCCCCAGGCATAGAAAAAGAGGCTTGCGAGCAGCAGCACCGCGTTTTTCAGCTGCCGCGGCGCTGCAAAGTAGATCAGCAGCGCCGCAGGCAGAAAGTAAAAGAGAAAGGGAACGCTGGAAAAGAGCATAAACTTCTCCGCCTTTCAGAAGATCAAATCAGGCGATGGCCTCGTCGCAGACGACGGCAGCATCGGCAAAGGTCTCGGTGACCTTGCCGCTGAACTGGTCGACAAGGTCCTCCGCGCCGTAGCAGGAGATGACATAGTCGCCGAGCGTCAGGATGACAAGCTTGTCGGGGAAGCCGCACATCCACTGGCGGTTCATGATGTTGTCCTTGAGGTCGGAGACGACACTGTCAACGTCGGAAGAGCTCGCAACATGGAACGCGCCCGCGGTGAAGGTGTTGGCGTTCATCATGTGGGTGAGGGACGCGGCGTCGGAGAGCTTGCCTGCGTCCGCGGCGGGGAAGGAGAGAGAGTAGTCAAGTGCGTCTCCGTCTTCGACGGAGAAGTTACCGGGCGCGTCCTCGGTCATATTCGCCTCATCAAAGTCGCCGCCGGCAGCAGGGAACTTGTCGTCGTCGCTGTAGTTGGCCCATACGGCGTTCAGCAGCTCGAGAGCGCTCGCGGGCTGGCTGTTATTGCCGCTATTGTCATCCGTCTTGCTGCCGCAGGCGGCGAGGGAGAGAGTCATCGCTGCGGCCAGCAGCAGGGTGAGAAACTTTTTCATGGGAATTTACCTCCAAAATGTTGTGTGTTGTCAATAGTAATGTGGAATGGGATGCTTACGCCCGCGCGGCGGCCCAATAGCCGTTGGCCTCGTCGTAGCGCAGCGTGACGGCGGGCGCGCCGTCGAGAGAGAGCGTGTAGACCTCGCCCGTGTCCGGCGCTTCGATCGTCCATGTGAGCATTTCGCTGCCGGAGACGGTGCGCGAGGAAAGATCGCGCGGGGCAGAGTCAGCCGGAGAGTCGAGTACGCCGCCCGACACCGAGACCTCCGCCGGCGTCTCCGCCCGGCTCTCGATGGTGAGCGAGATGCTGAGCGGCTGAGCGCCCGCGGGGCTGAGCGCCAGCGGCGCGGGCTGCTCGATGGGAATGGGTGCTGAAGAGAGCGCTGAGCCGCCGATCCGGATCTCAGCCGGCAGAGTGCTGCGCGTCATCGTCACGGCGGCGGCCAGCACGAGCGCAAGACACGCTGCGGCGGCGAGCACGTGCGGGAAATAGCGCCCTTTGCGCGGCGCATGGGACGCAGCCTCAGCGATGAGCGCATCGTCCAGCTGTGTCAGGGCACGAGCGATGGCTTCATGCTTCATAGGGATAGCCCTCCTTCACAAGATGCTCCTTGAGCTTTCTGCGTGTGCGCAGCAGCGTGGTTTTGACGCGGCTCTCGCCGCAGCCAAAGCGGGAGCTGATGTCGGCGATCGAGTCACAGCAGAAATAGCGGCGGACGAACATGATGCGCGCGTCGCTGCTCTGCGTGCGCAGGAATGCGCTGATGCTCCGCCCCAGCTCTGCGGCTGCGGCCTCATCCTCGGGGTCGGACAGCGCGGGGGCGCAGTCGTCCAGCTCGTCGAGCGAGAGGGCGAAGGCGTCGCCTTGGCGTTTCTGCGCACTTCTTGCCTTATAACGGTTGAGCGCAAGGTTGCGTGTGAGTTTGCCGAGAAAAGAGGAAAGCACGGCGGGCCGCTGCGGCGGCATGGCGTGCCACGCGTGCAGGTACGTGTCGTTCACGTTTTCCTCGCTGTCGGCGTGATTCGAGAGGATGTTCTGCGAAATTTTCATACAATAGGGTCCGTATTTGGCGGCGGTGGCTTCGATGGCGCGCTCATCCCGCTGCCAGTAGAGATCGACGATGCTGGTATCGTCCATAGGCTTGCTCCTTTCTGCTGTCTGCCATCATGGTTAGAAGACAACTTTTTTGACACTTGCGTTACACAAAAGAGAAAATATTTTTTGAAAGTATACCACATTCGCCCGCTTCATAAAAGCCCGGCGCACGATTTTTGCGCGGGATGGGAACTTTTTTCCGCCCGCGCCGTCTAATAGGGTGAATCCAGAAATGGGAGGTTTCCGCTATGAAACGATTTTTTGCTTTGCTGCTCAGCGCGGCGATGCTTCTGTCCCTCGCCGCCTGCGGTGAAAAGGGAACAACGGTCCGGCGTTTTCCGACGGAACAGGAGGAGGATGTGAAAAAAGATCCTGTTGCTGCACAGTATCTTGAACAACTGACTGTAAAGACGGCGGAATATCCCGCGCTGCCCGAACGACCGAGCCATGCGCAGCTCGAGGAGGCGTTCAACGCCATCGACTATGACAAGATGGGTGCGGAGGCTTACGAGAAGGCGCAGGAGCAGATCTGGGAGGACTGGGATGCGCGCAGCACGAAGTATTACGATGCGCTCCGCGCGCTCAGGAGCGAGGGGACGAGCTATCCCGCGGCGTTTCTGAGCTTTACGCAGGAAACGGCGGATGCGCTGCTGTCCGCGCAGGGCAATACGGTCGCTTCGCCTGCGAACCTGTATCTGGCGCTCGCTATGCTGAGCGAGACCGTGGACGGCGAGAGCCGCGCGCAGCTGCTCGATCTGCTGGGCCTGAACGGCACGGACGAGAGCAGGAGCGCGGCCAACTACATCTGGCGCAATCTCTACGGCGAGACGGACGGCGGCAGGACGCTGCTGGCAAGCTCGGTGTGGCTGAATGAAAGCCTGCCGTATCACGAAGAGACGCTCACGACGCTCGCGCAGCAGTACCTTGCTTCCTCCTATTCCGCGCCGATGGGGACGGAGAAGACGGATCGGGCCATTGCCGAGTGGATCAACGAGAACACCGGCGGGCTGCTGGAAGAGGCGGCGGGCGGCATCGAGACCAGGCCGCAGACGGCGCTGGTGCTGCTGGCGACGATCTACTTCAAGGATGCGTGGAGCGATGAATTTTGGACTGACGCAACGAAAAAGGATGTCTTCACTGCGGAAAACGGTGCGGAGCAGACCGTTGACTTCATGCACCGCACGGATGACCGCGCCGCGTACTGTCGCGGCGAGAACTATACCGTAGCGCAGCTGCGCTTTCAGGGCGGGCAGGCGATGCGCTTTCTGCTGCCGGACGAAGGTGCGACACTTGAAAGCCTGCTCGCCGATAGCGAGGCCGTGGGCGGACTGATGGCCTACGACATGGACGCCGCGCTGCCGAGCGCGGAGATCCGCTGGAGCGTGCCGAAGTTCGATGTGGATTCTGACCTGGAGTTGACCGACGCGCTCAAGGCGCTGGGCGTCACGGATGTGTTCGATTTTGATAAATCGGACTTTTCTCCGCTGATCGACATGGAAAAGCTCGACGAGAGCGTCGCCGTGACGCAGGTGCAGCACGCCGCGCGCGTCAAAGTGGACGAAAAGGGCTGCGAGGCCGCGGCGTTCACGGCCATCATAGCGGATGCCACCTCCGCCATGCCGGAGGAGCTTCCCGTGGTGGAGATGGACCTGAACCGGCCGTTCGCCTTCATGATCACCGGCGTGGACGGGCTGCCGCTGTTTATCGGCACGGTGAATACGCTGAAATGATCCCTCCCGCATTGCGGGGGGGCATGGGCAAAGGGGAGTCCCTCTCGCGTGAGGGAACTCCCCTTTGCCCTACGCAGGCGCAAAGCGCTGCTTTCTCTGTAATAAGTGAAAGGAAACGAAAAAATGACTGACCCTTGACCGTGCAACCGTGCGGCGATCAAGGGTCAGTCATGATGGATGTTGGGATCTCTCATAGGCAGGTCCTCCTTTTCGAATGCTGCTGCGGCGCCGAAAGCCATATGCTGCGGTTTCCACTCTCGCACTATATCAAACACCGCTGTGCGGTGGTCATTACGTCAAGGACGCGGCATTGGAGAGTGCTGTGCAATGAAGCTTCGGGACCTTCTTCAGGGATCAGATGTACATTGGTCTCACCCTTTCTGTATCTAAAGAATAGCAGAGGAGAGACGGAAAATCAAGCGGCGGAATGCATGAAAATGCAACGTGAATTTGATATAAAGTTCCGATTATTCTAAAAATTAGGAAAATGACTTGAATAATATGCGAAAATTTGTTATACTGAAACTGTTGCGGGCCGTTCTTCGGGATGGCCCGCAGCAGCTTTAGCGGAAGTAGACGGCGTCCCATTCCGGCCCGCCCGGGATCAGCGGCGGCTCGATGTCAAGTCCGCTTTTGCCGCCGCGCAGGCTCTCGATGAGAACGAGCGAGGGCGCGGCGTCCGGCGTCTTGACGAGGAAGCGCATGCGCTTTGGCTCGATGCGGTGGGCGCGCAGTGTGCAGAGCACGTCCGTGAGCCGTCCGGCGCGGTGGACAAGGGCAAACCGTCCGCCCCAGCGCAGGATGCGCGCCGCCGCAGCGCAGACGTCGTCAAGCGTGCAGAAGGCCTCTTCGCGCGCCGCTTGCCGCGCATCGCCTTTGGCGCGCGCGCCGCTGCCGGCGGGAAAATACGGCGGGTTGGAGATCGCATAGTCCATGCTGCCGGCGGGAGGGAGGACAGCGCTGTCGCGCAGGTCACCTTCACGGAAGACGGCCTTCTCTGCCCAGCCGTTTTCAAGAAAGGACTTTTTGGCAAGCGCCGTCGCAGGGGCGGACAGCTCCACATTCTCGATATGCAGCGTATCGTCGCGTGCGAGCAGCAGCGTGCCGAGCAGTCCCGTGCCGCTGCCGAGGTCGCAGACCTTGCCGCCGCGCGCGGGATGGGCAAAATAGGCCAGAGCAAAACTGTCCGTTCCCGGCGGAAAGAGAGCGGTATCATAATAAAAGCAGGGGCCGCCCTGCTGCAAATACTCTTTCTTTTCCATGAGGACCTCCTGTGCAGAAGATAAAAATAAGGACGCGCCGGAAAGCGCGTCCTTATTCTTTTCCGTAGCCTTAGGCCTGGGAGATGGCACCGTTGGGGCAGGTATCCGCGCAGCTGCCGCAATCGAGGCAGGCGTTCGCGTCGATCTGATACTGGGTATCGCCCTGAGAGATCGCACCGACGGGGCAGGCATCTGCGCAAGCACCGCAGCTGACGCAGGCAGAACTGATCTGATAAGCCATAGTTGCATTACCTCCATAAGAGTTGATGGGGATATTATAGCATGACAGAGCAAAAATGCAAGAGCAAGAGCACAGGAAATTTTTGAATTTTCTGTGCACCATTTAGGGTTTATTTTACAAAGAAGCCGGAAAAAATGAGGACACGAACACAAATGAGCAAGGGGGAGAGAATGATGAGCGACAGACGCTTCAGCGCGGAGGCGGAGCGCGTGCTGCGCGGTGCGCAGGCGGCGGCGGGGGAGCTGGGACACGGGTATGTCGGCTGCGAGCACCTGCTGCTGGCAATGCTGCGGGAGGACCACGGCGCGGCGGGCAGGGCGCTGCAGGAGGCGGGCGTGAGCGAGGAGGAAATGCGCACGCTCGTTACGCGCGAGCTGGGACGCGGAATGGCGGAGTTGGCTCCAGTGCAGGGACTGTCGCCTCATGCGCGCTGTGCGGTGGAGCTGGCAGCTGGGGAGGCCGCGCGCAGCGGCAGCGGAGAGATCGAGGCGGGGCATTTGCTGCTGGGGATGCTGCGTGACGGCGGCAATATGGCTGTGCGGCTGCTTTCCCGCGCGGATGTGGATGTGCGCAGACTTTACGGCGACACGGTGCGGCGCATGAACGAGTCGCCGCGCCGTGCAGCCGCGCCGGAGGGGCGGCTCACACGCGGAGAAGGCCGCGCGAGCCGCCAGCTGGCGGAGTTCACGCGGGATCTTACGGCAATGGCGCGCGCGGGGCAGCTCGACCCCGTGATCGGACGGGAGGCGGAGCTTGAGCGTATGATCCGCATCCTGACGCGGCGCACGAAGAACAACCCAGTGCTCATCGGCGAGCCGGGCGTGGGCAAGACGGCGGTGGCCGAAGGGCTTGCCGAGCGGATCGCGGAGGCGGACGTGCCGGATGAGCTGATGGACAAGCGCGTGCTGTCGCTCGACCTTGCGGGCATGGTGGCGGGAACAAAGTATCGCGGCGAGTTCGAAGAGCGCGTGCGCGCGGTGCTCGACGAGGTGCGGCGGGACGGAAACGTCATCCTTTTCATCGATGAGCTGCACACGGTGGTCGGTGCAGGCAGCGCCGAAGGTGCCGTGGATGCGGCAAACATCCTCAAGCCTGCGCTTGGGCGCGGGGAGATCCGCGTGATCGGCGCGACGACGCTGGCGGAATACCGCAAATATATTGAAAAGGACGCAGCTCTGGAACGGCGCTTCCAGAGCGTACAGGTCGGCGAGCCGACGCGCGGGCAGGCGAGCGCCATCCTGCGGGGGCTGCGGCCGAAATATGAGGAGCATCATCACCTGACCTTTGACGACGGCGCGCTGGAGGCGGCCGTCACGCTCTCGCAGCGTTATCTGCCCGACCGGTACCTGCCCGATAAGGCCATCGACCTGATGGATGAGGCGGCCTCGCGCGTGCGCATGGCGGCGGGGCGGATCGTAACGGCGGAGGATGTGGCCGCCGTGCTTTCCGACTGGACGGGCGTGCCGGTCACGCGCCTGAGTGAGAGCGAGAGCCAGCGCCTGCTGGCGCTGGAGGAAACGCTGCATGGCCGCGTGGCGGGGCAGGACGAAGCGGTGCGCGCGGTCGCCCGCGCGGTGCGGCGCGGCAGAGTGGGCATCAGGGATCCGCACAGGCCGGTGGGCTCGTTCCTTTTTCTCGGCCCCACGGGTGTGGGCAAGACGGAGCTGTGCCGCGCGCTGGCGGAGACCCTTTTCGGCAGCGAAGACGCCATCGTGCGCATCGATATGAGCGAGTATATGGAAAAGCACTCCGTTTCGCGGCTGATCGGCGCGCCGCCGGGCTACGTCGGCTGCGATGAGGGCGGGCAGCTGACAGAAAAGGTGCGGCGCAGGCCCTATTGTGTGGTGCTGTTCGATGAGATCGAAAAAGCGCACGAGGATGTGTGGAACCTGCTGCTGCAGATTCTGGAGGACGGTGTAGTGACTGATACGCAGGGGCGGCGCGCGGATTTCAAAAACGCGATCGTCGTAATGACCTCGAACATCGGCGCGCAGAGCATCACCGCGGGCGGAGCAAAGCTCGGCTTTGCGTCCGGCGGCGCAGAGTCGGGCGAGGGGGACTTCGAGGCCGTCAGGGAGGCTGTGACGGCAGAGCTGAAGCGCACGTTCCGGCCGGAATTTTTGAACCGTGTGGACGAGACGATCGTCTTCCGCCGGCTGGGCGAGAAGGATGTGGAGGAGATCGCACTGCGGCTGCTTGCCCGCACGGCGCAGCGCACGGCGGCGCTGGGGGTGACGCTCACAGCCGATACAAACGCGGTGCGGGCGCTGGCCGCGCGGGGCTTTGACCCTGTTTACGGCGCGCGCCCGCTGCGGCGGCTCATCCGCGCGGCGGTGGAGGACCCTGTAGCTGAGCAGATGCTCAGCGGCACGCTCTCGCGCGGCGACACGGCGGAGCTGGTGCTTGATGGGAACGTGCTCTGCGTGCGGAAAAAGGAGGAAACGGCGCTGGCCGCGCTCAGCGCGAATGAAAGCGGGACGGAGGCATAAAAAAGAGGGCTGTTCAGCGAACAGCCCTCTTTTTTACCGAAATCATTCGTAGCGCGACACATCGGTGGCCAGGCCATAGCCGGCTTTGAGCGTCTTGTGCTTTGCCATCGGCTCACCTGCGGCGTGCTTGTCGAGCGCCGCCTGATCGCGCCAACGCTCGATGAGCAGCACGCAGTTTTCCTCCGCAAGAGGGAGATAGTAATCGTACTGCAGGCAGCCCTCTTCGGCGAGGACGGCGGCACGCAGGCCGCTTTGCTGCATTTCGTCGGCAAAGGCTTTGGCCTTTGCGCCGCGATAGGAAACGTGAAGCAGAATGCCTTCCATAAAGAAACTCCTTCCCTTCGATCACGATACGTCGATCATTTCCAGATATTTGTAGCCGTTTTCGGCAATGTGCTCCTTGCGCCCCTGCAAATTGTCGCCCAGCAGCAGGCCGAACGCGCGCGCGGTGGCCTCCGCATCCTCGGGCATGACCTTGATGAGACGGCGCGTTTCGGGATTCATGGTCGTGAGCCACATCATCTCGGGGTCGTTCTCGCCGAGACCTTTCGAGCGGTCGACCTTGCAGCGCTTGCCCTCAAGGGTCTTGACAATGTCGTTTTTCTCCTTGTCCGTGTAGGCGAACCACGTCTTTTCCCCGCAGGTGATCTCAAAAAGCGGGGTCTCGGCGATATAGACGTAGCCCTCGCGGATCAGCGTCGGGCAGAGACGGTAGATCATCGTCAAAATGAGCGTTCTGATCTGGAAGCCGTCCACATCGGCATCGGTGCAGAGAATGACCTTGTTCCAGCGGAGATTGCTCAGGTCGAAGGCGTTCAGATCCTTGACGAACTTGCCGGGCACCTCAACGCCGCAGCCGAGGACCTTCAGAAGGTCGGTGATGATCTCGCTCTTGAAAATGCGCGGATAGTCGGCCTTCAGGCAGTTCAGGATCTTGCCGCGCACGGGCATGATGCCCTGGAACTCGCCGTCGCGCGAAAGCTTGACGCTGCCGAGGGCGCTGTCGCCCTCAACGATATAGATCTCGCGGCGCGAGATGTCGCGCGTGCGGCAGTCAACGAATTTTTCCACGCGGTTTGAGATGTCGATGCTGCCGGAGAGTTTTTTCTTGATGTTCAGACGCTGCTTTTCCGCGCTTTCGCGGCTGCGCTTGTTGATGAGCACCTGCTCGGCGATCTTGAGCGCATCCACGCGGTTTTCGATGAAGTAGGTCTCAAGGCGGGACTTCAAAAAGTCCGTCATCGCCTCCTGCACGAACTTGTTCGTGATGGCCTTTTTCGTCTGGTTCTCGTAGCTCGTCTGCGTGGAGAAGTTGTTCGAGACGAAGATCAGGCAGTCCTCCACGTCCTGCCATGTGATGCGGCTCTCGCTTTTCTGATATTTGCTGTTGTCCTTCAGATATTTGTCGATGGCGTAGACAAAGGCTGTCTTCGCCGCCTTTTCGGGGCTGCCGCCGTGCTCGAGCCATGAGGAGTTGTGGTAGTGCTCGATGCGCTGCACCTTGTTGGAAAAGCAGCACGCGCAGGAGAGCTTGACCTTGTATTCGGGCTTGTCCTCGCGGTCACGGCCGCGTCGCTCCGTCTCCCAGAAGACGGGAGTGGTCAGGGCGTCCTCGCCGGCGATCTCAGAAACGTAGTCAACAATGCCGTTTTCGTAGACAAAGTCCTGCGTCTCAAAGCGGCCGGGAAGGACCTCGTTTTTCAGCCGGAAGGTGATGCCCGCGTTGACGACGGCCTGACGGCGCAGCGTGTCGGTGTAGTAATCGACGGGGATGTCGATATCGGTGAACACGTCGAGGTCGGGCAGCCAGCGCGTGCGCGTGCCGGTCTTTTTCCCGCGGTCGGTCGGTTCGACCTTGAGCTCCTGCCCTTTTTTGCCTGTCGGCTCGCCGCGCTCGAAGTGCAGGGAGTATTTGTTCCCGTCGCGCCAGACGGTCACGTCCATATAGCGCGAGGAATACTGCGTTGCGCACGCGCCGAGACCGTTTAAGCCGAGGGAGTATTCATAGTTGTCGCCGTCTAAGTTGTTGTACTTGCCGCCAGCGTAGAGCTCGCAGTACACGAGCTCCCAGTTGAAGCGCTTTTCCTTGGGGTTGTAGTCCACAGGGCAGCCGCGGCCCATGTCCTCTACCTCGATGCTGTGGTCGAGATATCGGGTGACGGTGATGAGCCTGCCGTGCCCCTCGCGCGCCTCGTCGATGGAGTTGGAAAGGATCTCGAACACGGCGTGCTCACAGCCGTCCAGCCCGTCCGAGCCGAAGATGACGCCCGGGCGCTTGCGCACACGGTCGGCGCCCTTGAGCGATGAGATGCTTTCATTGCCGTAATTCGTTTTTTTTGCTTCTGCCATTGGGTCTTCTCCATTTCGCCGAAATTTCGCGTTTAGCGGGTAAAACACAAGAGTTAGTACATTATACGATTTTTTGACCACAATAGCAAGTGGCGGCGCCGGATTTTCCTCTTTTGCAAAAGAATGCGCCGTTTACCGGTATTCCTACCGGTATCCGCTCCGCCGCCGGGACGCCATAAATGCGCGTCAACCGACAAAAAATGCCGCTGTCACAAAGTTATTCACAGTTTCCACAGAGTTTTCCACAAGGTTATGTCAACACCCGTTCGTGAATAAAATGTGAATGCTGTGCGTAAAAACCGGAAACGGCGCGGATCGGGGGGGACGGCGCCGGTGCGGAAATTTCGTCGCTTTGCCATGGCGTTTTTCTGCCCGCGGCTCTTGACAAGGTCAAAAAGAGAGAAAAATCGACAGCCCGCTTATGCCGATAAGCCGAGGACGCAGACGGCCTGACCGTCCGCGTCCTTTTTTGTTCCGTCAGCGCTCACACGCTCAGCCAGTCGTCGAGCACGAGTCCCTCGTTGTGCTTTGTCAGGAAGCCCACGCTCCACTCGCCGCCGAAAGCGATGAGCCTGCGGCCCTTGAAGTCCTCAAGCACACGCGAGCCGGAGCAGAGCATCAGATCCTTTACGTCGCACGGGCACTCGCGAATCAGCCGCAGGTGCTCGTAGGGAAGGCCGCTCATGCGAAGATCGACGCCGTACTCATTTTTCATGCGGTATTCAAAGACGTCGAACTGCAGCGTGCCGACCACGCCGACGACCACATCCTCAAAGCCGCTGTCGGGAATTTTGAAGATCTGGATCGCGCCCTCCTGCGCGATCTGCTGCACGCCCTTGACGAACTGCTTGCGCTTCATCGTATCCTTGGGCGAGACGAGCATGAAGTGCTCGGGCTCGAACGTCGGGATGCCGGAGAAGCGGAACTTTTTGCCGGGTGTGGTGATCGTGTCGCCGATGGAGAATAGACCCGGATCAAATACGCCGATGATGTCGCCCGCGTAGGCCTCGTTGACGATCTCACGCTCGGCGGCCATCATCGTCTGCGGCTGCGAGAGACGCATCTTGCGCCCGGACTGGACGTGGAAATACTCCGCATCGCGCTCAAATTTGCCCGAGCAGATGCGCATGAACGCCAGACGGTCGCGGTGGGCCTTGTTCATGTTGGCCTGGATCTTGAAGACGAAGGCGGAGAATTCGGGGGAGTAGACGTCCACTTCACCCGCATCGCTCACGCGCGGCAGAGGCGGCGTGGTCATCTCCAAAAACGCGTTCAAGAACGGCTCAACGCCGAAGTTCGTCAGCGCGCTGCCGAAGAACACGGGGGAGAGCTTACCGCGGCGCACGGCGTCTAAGTCAAAATCGCGGCCTGCGCCGAGCAGCTCTACTTCATCGGCCAGCGTATCGCGCCGCTTTTGACCGATCAGCGAAACGAGCGCAGGGTCGTCCAGCTCGATCTCTGTGAGTCCTGCTTTTTTGGCGTGCCCTTCGTCGGTGAAGTGCAGGATGCAGTGCTTGCCGCGGTCGTACACGCCGAAAAACTCCTTGCCGCAGCCGATGGGCCAGTTGACAGGATAGGTTCCGATGCCCAGCTCACGCTCGACCTCCTCGCAGAGCTCCAGCGGGTCGCGCGTCTCGCGGTCCATCTTGTTGATGAAGGTGAAAATGGGAATATTGCGCAGGGCGCAGACCTTGAAGAGCTTGCGCGTCTGCGGCTCGACGCCCTTCGCCCCGTCGATGACCATCACGGCGCTGTCCGCCGCCATCAGCGTGCGGTAGGTGTCCTCTGAGAAGTCCTGATGACCCGGCGTATCGAGGATGTTGATGCAGTAGCCGCCGTGCTGGAACTGCATGACCGACGACGTAACGGAAATGCCGCGCTGCTTTTCGATCTCCATCCAGTCGGAGGTCGCGGCGCGGGCTCGCTTGCCCTTGACTTCGCCCGCCTGAGCGATGGCCCCGCCATAGAGCAGGAATTTTTCCGTCAGTGTGGTTTTGCCGGCGTCCGGATGCGAAATGATCGCAAATGTCCGGCGGCGGGCAATTTCTTCCTGAAGCGTAGGCATGGTTCGTGTCTCCTTGATGATGAATTACAGATACAGCTAAGCAGTTTATCATAGCTTGCCTGCATTTGCAAGGCGGCGCCTCCGGATTTTAGTGAAATTTTGGAATTCCTTCTTGACAAACGGAAAAATGTCTGGTATAGTTCTCTTTGTTCCGCGGGCGTAGCTCATCTGGTAGAGCGCCACCTTGCCAAGGTGGAGGTAGCGAGTTCGAGCCTCGTCGCCCGCTCCATATTGAAGCAGGACATCCGGTTTGGGTGTCCTGCTTTTTGTTGATTGAAAAGAGTTCGCTGCCTCCACCCGCGCCGAAGGCGCATTGGATCGGAGGTGAGGCAGGGTTCCTGCGAATCGCTGCAAGGCGGTTCGCGGGATGCCGGGAAGCGAGTTCGAGCCTCGTCGCCCGCTCCAAAAAAGAGGTCACAACATATGTTGTGACCTCTTTTTTGGATTCCGGCAGGAAATTAAAATGCTCGGGCGAAGTGAATTCGCCCTCCGCCAAGGTTTTGCTGCGCAAAAAGCGTCGGGCTTCTTTTTCACTTTTTTTGCAAAATGACTTGAAAGCGATGGAGAATATTGCTATAATTCGGTTGAAAAACAAAAATGCGGCGGCATATGGGTGCGCCAACACCCATATGCCTGCGCAGGTGTTACGGCCACCTACACAATGACCTTACGGTCGCACCGCAGGGGATATTATACGACATTCCGACCTTTCTTGTAAAGGGGAGTTTTCGTATTTTGCCCGAGTGCTTGTGATGCATCAGGAAGTTGAACCTTCTTACGCTGTGTAGGCTCATGCCCTGCACGGCGTTTTTGTTTTTCGCCCGCCCTCCGGAGGGAGCTCTCTCCGGAGGGAAATTGGGTGAAAAATAAGGAGGGATGTTCATGCCTATGATGGTGGCGCAGCTGAAGGAATACCTTGGCATTGTTGTCGATATGGAGCGAAATATTTTTCTTCGGGAACAGACTGAGAGACAGCTGGCTGAACAAATCACGGCGCTGGGAAAACCGCGTACAATAAAGAAAGAATTGCAAGAGCCAAAAAAGCCGCAGAGGGAAAGCGCTTCTTTAGAGGGCAGAGTGATTTGCGCGATTATAAGTATTATTTGCCTTGCGGAAGGCATTGTGTGTCTTGCGGGTAATTCCTCACTGGCGCTGTTGGAATTTGCGCTGGCAATTGTGTTTTTCTTTCTTGCTGCTGCAGTTTTTTCGGATAAGGGCGAATTTGCTGAGGATAGGGACAAAAAGTATATGGAAGCGATTGCAGAATATGAAAGAGCTGTCGCTAACTACGGGAAAGCCGTTGCTGAATATGAAACTAAGGTAAAAGCGGAGAGAGATCGAGTAACCAGAGAATTGTCGGAAAAGGCCGCGTTGGAGACAATGCTTGCACAATTACAAGAGGACAATGCATTAAGCAAAAAGCGCTTATCTGAAATATATGATAGGAATATTATTTTTCCAAAATACAGGAACTTAGTTATGGTTAGCTCTCTCTATGAGTATGTCTGTGCCGGAAGGTGCGTTGCGCTGGAGGGACATGAGGGAGCGTATAATATTCTTGAAATGGAAATTAGGCTGGATCGAATTGTTTTGCAGCTTGACCATGTAATTGCGCACCTTGCCGCAATACAGCAGAATCAGTATATGCTCTATTCTTCTATTGAGGAATCCAATCGTCGGAGCACACAACTGCTGGTTGCTGCAAATAAGATTGCTGACCGTTTACAAGTGCTTGATCGCCAGTCAGAAGTGTTTCAAATGCAGTTGACCGATTTGCAAAAATCGTCTGCTCTGGGTGCATATCACACGGAACGAGTGCAAAAGGAACTTGCTTATATGAACAGAATGGACTATCTGACGGGACGCAATGATGGAGTATTCTACAATCTCCCGCCGTATTAAGACTAATAGCTAAAGTGCTTTGTGAACAGTTAATAGCGACAAATGAAGGAAGAGCGGCTTGTGTCCGCTCTTCCTTTGCCTACCTTTTAAGGTTTTACGCCAAAAAGCCCTTCAGGATCGTGTCCTCGGCCTCTTCCTCGGTCAGCCCCAGCGTCTGGAGCTTTAAGAGCTGGTCGCCCGCGATCTTGCCGATGGCGGCCTCGTGGATGAGCTGTGCGTCGGTCGAATTCGCCGTGATGGCGGGAATGGATTCGATCTTGGCCTTGCCCATGATGATCGAGTCGCACTGCACATGGCCGAAGCACCTGCTGTTGCCGACGACCACGGGGTGGAAGACCTGCTGCGATTCATCCTGCGCGACGGAGCGGGAAATGACGCGGCCGCGCGCATCTTCACCGTTGAGTTCGATCTCCATGTCGCTCTCGGCGTGCTGCTTGCCGTGGGTGAGCAGGCGCTCCGTGACGACAGCCTCGGCGTCCTTGCCGCAGACGATCTTCGTCTTGCGCACGGTGGAGTCGATGCCGCGGATCTGTACGGTTTCCATCTGGATGCTCGCGCCCTCGTCAAGGTAGACGACCGTGGTAGGGTTCATCACGCGCCCGCCGCTGCCTTCGCCCTCGCCATAGTGCTTTTCTACGTAACGCACGTGGGAGTTTTTGGAGACATAGAACGTGTGGATGCCGTCGTGGCGGCTCTCGTTGCAGCCGGAGTTGTGGATGCCGCAGCCTGCGATGATCTCCACGTCGCAGTCCTCGCCGACGTAGAAGTCGTTGTAGACCATTTCGGTCACGCCGCTCTTGCTGATGATGACGGGGATGTGGCACTGCTCGCCCTTCGTACCGTCCTTGATGCGGATGATGATGCCGCTTTTGCCCTCGGGCTGCGGGTCGATGGCGATGTGCTCGGTGGACTGGCGCGCCTCGCATCCGCTGTCCTTTCGAATGTTGAACGCGCCGACGGGCTTGCCCGTCAGGTCGGCGATCTTTTCAAGCAGGGAAGCGTCGATTTCGGTGATCATATTGTGTACTACCTCCTTACTTGTTCAGCACCGGGCAGGAGCCCAGCGTGTCCGCCATGATGAGCGGGAAAATTTCTTCTGTGCTGCCGCGGTGCTTGAGCTCGCCGCCGCCCACGACGACGATCTCGTCGGCGAGCTGGATGATGCGCTCTTGATGCGAGATGATGATCATCGTCGCAAGCTCGCGCTGGCGCAGCTGCTCGAACGTCTCAGTCAGGCGGGCGAAGCTCCACAGGTCGATGCCGGCCTCAGGCTCGTCGAAGATCATCAGCTCGCTGCCGCGGGCAAGGAGCGTTGCGATCTCGATGCGCTTGACCTCGCCGCCGGAGAGGGAGACGTCCACCTCGCGGTCGAGATAGTCGTTGGCGCACAGACCCACCTGCGTAAGGTACTTGCAGCACTTGTCCTTGCTGAGCTTTCCGTCGCCCGAGGCGATGGTCAGCAAATCGCGCACGGTGATGCCCTTGAAGCGCGGCGGCTGCTGAAAGCCGTAGCTGATGCCAAGGCGCGCGCGCTCGGTGATGCCGAGGTGCGTGATGTCCTGCCCGTTATAGAGGATCTGGCCGCCGGTGGGCGTGACAAGACCCATGATGACCTTGGCGAGCGTCGTCTTGCCGCCGCCGTTGGGGCCGGTGAAGACAATGAGCTTGCGGTCGGGAATGTTGATGGAAATGTCCTTGAGGATCGTCTGCTCGCCCTCGGGCGTGGAGACGGTATAGCTGATGTGCTTCAGCTCCAGCATGAAACGTTGACCTCCTTACGGAATCGGTTGAGTATAGGATAATTTGTTTGCCTGCGAAATGAAAGTTGCAGTTGCAACAGTTTGCACAAAAATCCGGAATCTTTGATAGTTTACCAGAAAATTACGGAAAAATCAACGCGCCGGACATGCTTTTCAAGAATTTCTCTGAAACCCTGCGGGAAAGTGGGAAGCGCCGCGGTGACATTTCCACATCCTGCGGCATAGGATGGAGCCGAAGGCTTCCTGTGGAAAGGAGAGAGGAAAATGGAAGAAGCAAATAAGGACTGCGCCCGCGACTATGAGCGCTGCCGTGCGATCTGGCAGCGCGTTGCGCCGGAGCAGGAACCGTATCCTGCGGATGCGGCGGCGAACAAGGCGGCGAGCAATATATCAGAGCTGTCGCTTCCCGGAGCGGAGGCGGATCCCTGCTGCATGGGCAGCGACGCAGCGCTCTCGATCGAGGTGCTCAAGGGCTTTCTGCGCGATGAGCTGGGAGATGCGCAAGTTTATGCGTGCCTTGCCGCGCGCGTGCCGCGCAGAGAGATGTCGCGTGCCCTGCGCGCGATGGCCGAAGACGAAAAGCGTCATGCGCGCGATCTGGCCGCTGCGATCTATCTCATCGACGGTAAGCCCTACTCTCCGCGCGTATGTGTGGAGCAGCCGGAGCTGTGCGAACTGTGCGCGCTGCTGCGGCGGCTTTATCACGCCGAAGCCTGTGCCGGCTTCAACTACGCCCGCGCCGCCGATGAAACGCTCGATCCCTGTCTCGGCAAGCTGCTTGCCGCCATGAGCGAGGATGAGTACCGCCATGCGGGGATGCTGATGAAGCTGCTGGGCAGGCGGCTGGAGCTGTGAGCGCCTGCTGGCGCGAAAAGAGAGAGCCGGACGCCCTGAGCGTCCGGCTTCTGTTTCATTCAATGGAAATAATATAGTAATAGACCGGCTGGCCGCCGCGGATCAGCTAACGGCATACGCTGTCGCGTAGGGAACCATATATAGTGCCTGCTGGAATCGGATAGCACTACATATTGACGCAGCTACAAGAATCCTGTAAACTGAGGTATCCAGAACAACGCAGAAAGGGGGTATCACGTGAACGAAGAAGGGGAAGCGAATGTAAGAATGGCGGCTTTACTGGAACAGTTGCTGGACAGGGCGGCGGTGGAAGCAGCTGAAGCAAAGCGCCTGAAGCAGCGGCGCGCATGGGACAAGGCAAACCTGCGGACAGTCTCCACGAAGCTTACCGTGAACGAAGACCGCCGTTTCCGGCGCTACTGTCAAGCGTGCGGCATGACGCGCTACGAGGTCTTGCGTGGTCTGATTCGGACGGTGGTACAAGCGTTCAAGTAGTCTCCGTGGCTCGCCCTCCTTTCTGTGGAAAAACCTGTGGATAACACAGCTGTCAAGGGTCGAGACAAGCGGCGTGCCGCCGCCCTTGACGGCTGTGTTGCTGCGCGGGTATCACAGAAAGGGGGGCTTCACCATGAAGACCACTATGAATGCAAACGTACCGAATGAGACACGCAAGGCCGTCTACGCGCGGGACGGCTACCGCTGCGCGCTGTGCGACGATGTGCGCGGCCTGCAAATCCATCATATCGTCAAGCGTTCCTGCGGCGGGAATGATACGCCGTGCAACCTCATAACGCTTTGCTGGCGCTGCCATGCGGAAGCGCACGGCACGCTCATTCCCGAACGCCACTCCTTTGTACCGCAAACGCCGGAGCAGAAGTGGGCGGCATGGCGCTCCCTCATCGACGACTACGAGCAGATGTGCGTGGAATACGTTTCTGACTACTACGCCGAACGCGGGGAAGAGTGGTGGCCTTACAAATAAGGCCACCTTTTTGCGCGGCGTGACGGTAGCTCGCCGCGCAGCTGTGATGCATGTTGCTCGCGGCTGCCGTGGGGGCGCTGCCCCCCGTTGCCGCTCGTTGTGCTGCCGCCGATGGCGTCAGCACTTCTCGGTATGCGCGCAGCCCGTCGCGCCGCGAACGCAGCGGCGCGCCGTGCATTCGTCGGCTTTGCCCCTTAACCGCTCCCGCCGCCCCCGCTTCGCAGTTGGCGGCGTCCGCTGGGGGCAAAAGCCTGCGCGCCCGCGGCGGGGTTCCGCTGCGCCCCCCCTGTGCCCTTGCTTCGCCGTCTTGGGCGGCAGTCGTCGGCGGGCGGGGCGCTCGGCAGGCTCCCGCCGTCCCACTTGTTTAGTAGCGGTGGCGGTTGGCTCCTCGCGCCCCCCTCCGCCGCCGTCGCCGCCCTCGCCGGTCTTGCTGCGGGCAGCAGCGGTAGGGGGGGCTTGCTTCAGGCGGCCAAAAGGCCGCCCGCTTCGCGCCCCGCCGCTCCCGCCCCGCCCCCCCGTTTTTCGCCGGGGGCGGGGCGCATTGGTTTGCGCTGCGGCGGGGTATAGATGTAGTGTCCGGGATGCGTCCCGGCCACTACATGTGGTGTTTCATTCAATGGAAATAATATAGTAATAGACCGGCTGGCCGCCGCGGATCAGGCTGATCTCCGCGTCGGGACACTTGAGAGAAAAGACTTCGCTCGCCTTTTGGGCGTCCTCCTCGCTCACATCCTCGCCGTAGAAGAGGGTGACGAACTCCGCGCCGCGGGACGCCGCCTCGTCAGACAGGTCTTCCAGCAGGCACGCCACGTCGCGGTCGGTGCCCAGCAGCTTGCCGTCCAGCAGCGCCAGATAGTCGCCCTCATGGATGTCGAAGCCGTCAAAGTCGGAGCTGCGCGCGGCGTAGGTGATCTGTGCGGTGGAGACGTGCTGTGCGGCCTCGGTCATCGCCTGTGCGATCTTGTCCGCGCTGTCCGTGTCGGGATCAACGGCCATCATCGCGCTCACGCCCTGCGGGATCGATGCCGTGGGGATCACGACCACATTTTTCTCCGTCAGTCCGATGCACTGCTGCGCGGCCATAATAATATTCTTGTTGTTCGGCAGTACGAAAACCGTGCGCGCGCGGACCTTCCTGATCTCCTTGAGAATGCTCTCGGTCGAAGGATTCATAGTTTGTCCGCCGCTGATGATCCCGTCCACGCCGAGGTCGGTGAACACCTCGGCAAGACCGTCGCCCGCGCAGACGGCGAGAAAGCCGTATTCCTTCTCCGGCACAGCCTCGCCGCCGTGCTCGGCGGCCTCCAACTCCTGCTCGACGGCGTCGAGATCGTCCGTGCTTTGCGCTGTGCCGCCGGCTGCCAGCTGCTGGGCCTGCGTGCGCATGTTCTCGATCTTGGCAAGCTCAAGCGTGCCGTATTTCTGCGCCTCGGTCAGCGCCTCGCCCGGAATGTCGGTATGGACATGGACCTTAAAAGCCTCGTCGTCCTCGCCGATGACGAGCGAATCGCCGATGCCGTCCAGAAAACGGCGGAACGGCTCGATGCTGCGCCCGCTCTTGCGGACGATAAACACAGTGTCGAACGTGAAGGTGATATCCTCTTCGCTGAGCGTGGCAAAATCGGCCTTCTCCTGCGCGTTGCCCTCTGTCAGCTCGGGGCGCTCCTCGCCGCGCAGTGCGCTGAGCATGCCGCTGAGGATCAGCAGGAAGCCCTTGCCGCCCGCATCGACGACGCCGGCCTTTTTGAGAACGGGGTTCATGTCCGTGGTCTGGCTCAGCGTGATCTCGCCCTGGGCGATGGCCTGCTCGATGACATACTCCACGCTGTTGCGCTCCTCGGCCGCGTTCACGGCGCGTTCGGCAGCGAGACGCGAAACGGTCAGGATCGTGCCCTCGGCGGGCTTCATCACGGCGTTATACGCCGCGGCGACACCCTCCTGAAGCGCGGCGGCAAACGCCGCGCCGTCGGCCTCCTTGCAGCCCTTGAGCTCCTTGGCGATGCCGCGGAAGAGAAGCGACAGAATGACGCCGGAGTTGCCGCGCGCGCCGCGCAGCAGCGCGGACGCCGTGACAGAGGCGGCCTGATCGACCGTCGCGGGCTCGATCTTCTTGAGCTCCTGCGCCGCGGTCTGGATGGTAAGACTCATGTTCGTGCCCGTGTCGCCGTCGGGAACGGGGAATACATTCAAATCATTGATAGCTTGCTGTGCCTGTGCGATGGAGACGGTGCCGAAGAGCAGCATCTCCTTGAACATGGCACCATTGATGGTATCGTGCATGGGGTGATGTCCTCCTCGGTTTTTACATATTCATGCTGTCCACGCACACATCCACGCTGCGGATGCACGCGCCGGTGTTTTCGCTGACCATGTAGCGCACCTGGCTGATGATCGAGCGGCAGACGGCGGCGATGTTCACGCCGTGCTCCACGATGATGTGCAGCTCGATGGAAATATCGCCCTCGTCGTGGGGGATGATGCGCACGCCCTTGCTCATCGCCTCACGGCGCAGCAGATGGACGAGCCCATCGGTCATGGAGCGGTACGCCATGCCCTTGACGCCGAAGCAGCTCGTCGCCGCGGCGCCGGTGATATTGGAAAGGGCGGCGTCGGAAATGCTGACCTCGCCCATTTCGGTCTGGAGTTTGATCATGGAGGATACTCCTTTCTCCGGATAATAGTCCACAATATATGACGATAGCATTATATACGAAGTGCTGCGGAATAACAAGAGCAATTATTTTGCGTAAAATGCCGGAAAATGACCAAAAGTCTATTGAAAATCACTGAGGATTCAAGTATTATGGAAACCTGAAGGCAAACGTGCCCGTGCGCTCGGGCACTTGGGAGAGGAGAAGCGCTATGAGAGTCATTACCGGCTCGGCGCGCGGACGGCGTCTGGGCGAACTCAAGGGTATGGAGACCCGTCCCACGACCGACAAGGTCAAAGAGAGTATTTTTAATTGTATCCAGTTTGACGTGGCCGATGCGCACGTGCTTGATCTTTTTGCCGGCACGGGACAGCTGGGCATCGAGGCGCTTTCGCGCGGCGCGGCCGACGCGCTGTTTGTGGACAGGCGCGCCGACGCGGTGAAGCTCATCCGCGAAAATCTTGCGCTCTGCCGGTTGGAGGAGCATGCTCAGGTCGTCTGCGGCGACTCGCTCGCCCAGCTTGCCGCGCTGCGCCGGCGGTTTGATATCATCCTGCTTGACCCGCCCTACGGCAGCGGCCTTTTGCAGCAGGCGATAGAGCGGATCGTCTCGTTTGACATTTTATTGCCCCATGGTATAATGGTGGCGGAGAGCGCGGCAGGCGAGACGCTGCCGCCGCTTCCGGCGCCCTACAGCGTGTACCGCGAGTACCGCTACGGCAAGATCAAGGTGACGCTCTGTCGCCGCGCGGGGGAGGAAGAGTCATGAGCATTGCCGTTTTTCCCGGCTCGTTCGACCCTGTGACGGTCGGGCATCTTGATATCATCACGCGCGCGGCACAGCTTTTCGACCGCGTGTATGTCTCCATCGTGCCCAACGGGGAGAAGACGCACCCGATGTTTTCCGACGAGCAGAAGCTTGCGCTCGTGCGTGCGGGCGTGGAGGGCATTCCCAACGTGGAGGCCGAGCTTGGCGGCGGACTTTTAACGGATTATGCTCTCAGAAGGAATGCGCGCTTTCTTGTGCGCGGCGTGCGCAACAGCGTGGACTTTGATGCGGAGCAGCAGCTCTCGCTCATTTACCGCGACGTATCGGGCGGCGCGCTCGAAACGGTTCTGCTCGTTGCCGAGCCAAGGTATCAGCACATCAGCTCCACCATGGTGCGCGAGATGATCAAATATGGGCAAGACCTTGAAAAATATATGCCGCCGCGCGCGGCGGCGCTTGTGAAAGGATGGAGAGAAGACCATGGCGAACAGTGATGTGCAGCATCTTCTGGATATGCTTTATGAGATGATCGACGGCGCGAAGAACGCGCCGCTGACGAGCGACAAGTGCATTTTGAACCGCGACGAGGCGCTCGATCTGCTCGATGAGATCCGCGCCCAGCTGCCGGTGGAGCTGTCGCGTGCGCAGGAGCTGATCCGCGCGAAGGAGGATTATGTCAAGGCCGCCAAGCGCGATGTCGAGCGCATGATGCAGCAGGCCGAGCAGGACGCGAAGAACAAAGTCTCCGAGACGGAAGTGCTCACCGCGGCCCGCGAGAAGAGCCACGAGATCATCAAGCGCGCCGAGGATCGCTCGCGCGAGATGTATCGCGTGGCCAACGAGTACACCGAGGACGCGCTGCGCCGCACCGAGGAGGCCATTCAGATGGCGCTCGAGGAGGTCAAGCAGTCCCGCGTGCGTTTCCGCGCCGCTTCTGCCGAGCAGATGCAGAAAAAGCGCGAGGAACTGGCGCAGAACGCTGAAAAATAGCCAAACTTTTCGGCAAAATTTCGTAAGATTCGACAGGAATTGACACGAAGTGGTAGACATAATCTATATTTGGAACGGACGGAGCGGCCCGGCACAACATCTTGTGCCGGGCTGCTTTTTTGCACGGGCGAAAATGAAACGGACGTTTCAAAAAAGCGGATCGCCTGCCGCGCTTTGCGTGGAAAAAGCGCTGAAAGGATTGAAAATACAGGAAAATTTCCCCTTGCATTTTCTCTCGGGATTACGTATACTCAAAACATCAAGTGGGGAAAAGTGGTGGACAATTTCAGTAAAATGGTTCATTGACCCACAAAGAGACAGAGAGTGGAGCGTATCGCGCCTCTTCCGAAAAAAGGGGGAGGCGGGCTTTGCCCTCTTCTTGCCATCTTCGCCAAGCTTTCTGAGAAGGGGGGGACAAGCCGCCGTGACGGGTCAGTATCAGCACACGATCGACGCCAAGGGGCGTTTGTTCATTCCCGCAAAGCTGCGCGAGGAACTGGGCGAGACGTTTTATGTCACCATGGGCGCCGATCCCTGCCTGAGCGTCTATTCCGACGCTTCGTGGGCGCGCTTTACCGAAAAGTTCGAGAGCCTTCCCTACAGCAAGACCAAGGCCATGCGCCCTCTCTTTGCCAACGCTGCCAAGTGCGAGCCAGACGCGCAGGGGCGTATCCTCCTGCCGCAGAAGCTCCGCGCCTATGCGGGCCTTGAAAAGGACGTGGTCGTCATCGGCGTGTCCAACCGCGCTGAGATCTGGAACGCGGACAAGTGGGCCGCGCTCGAGGCGGAGGAGCTGAACCCCGAGAACATCGCCGCCGTGATGGAAGAGTTGGGGTTCTGATATGGAAGAAAACTACGGCCATAAGCCGGTGCTGCTGCACGAGTGCCTCGATGCGCTCGCCATCCGGCCCGACGGCATCTATGTGGACGGCACGCTCGGCCGCGCCGGTCACTCGCTCGAGATCGTGCGCCGCCTGACGACGGGACGGCTCATCGCGCTCGACCGCGACGAGACCGCCATCGAAGCGGCGAACCGCCGTCTCGGCGATCATTTGGATAAGGTCACGCTCGTGCACAGCAACTTCAGCGCGCTCGACTCCGTTTTGCGCGAGCTGGGCGTTTCCGGTGTAGACGGAATGCTGTTTGATCTCGGCGTTTCCTCCCCGCAGCTCGATGAAGCACAGCGCGGCTTTTCCTACAAGCAGGACGCGCCGCTCGACATGCGCATGGACGAATCCGCCGCGCTGACCGCGCGCGAGGTCGTGAACACGTATTCCTACGAAGAGCTGCGCCGCATCCTCTTTGAATACGGCGAGGAACGCTACGCCCCCGCCATTGCAAAAAAGATCTGCCAGCACCGCGCGCAAAAGCCCGTCGAAACGACGCTGGAGCTGGCGGATATCATCCGCTCGGCCATGCCCGCGAGCGCGCTGCGCGAAAAGCAGCACCCCGCCAAGCGCAGTTTTCAGGCCATCCGCATCGCCGTGAACGACGAACTGGGCGAGCTTCCGCCGATGCTCGACGCGGCAGAACAAAATCTGAAGAGCGGCGGACGGCTCGCGGTCATCACGTTCCACTCGCTCGAAGACCGCATCGTCAAGAAAAAATTGCAGGAGCTGGCACAGGGCTGCATCTGCCCGCCGGAGTTTCCGGTGTGCGTGTGCGGCAGGAAACCAAAGATGAAGCTCATCACAAGAAAGCCCATCATCTCGGGCGAGGAAGAACTTGCAGAGAATCCCCGCGCCCGCAGCGCCAAGCTGCGCGTCGCGGAAAAATGCTGAAATGACAAGGGGAAGGAGGGATCGCCATGGCGCGCCGCAGAGATTACGAGCGCAGATACAGCGGCCGTGTCGTCGGCAATCTCGCCTACGATCCCGCCTATGAGGAGCGCCAGCGCCGTCTCCGCCACGAACGCGGGCAGGAGCATGAGCGCCGCGAAGAATTTATCCGTCCCCCGCAGCCCAAGGTCGAGCACCGGAGTGCGCCGGTGCGCCGTAAGCGGGAGAAGATATCGTCCGGCGCGCTCTGCGGCTTTCTGGCTGTGGCTGCGATGGTCGCGCTGCTGATCCTGTGCCGCGCCCAGCTCACGGAGCTTTCGGCCGATATGGTATCCATGCAGAAGGAGCTTTCCGCGCTCGAGGACGAGCACGTCTCGCTTCTCACCCGCTATGAAAAGACCTTTGACCTCGCCACGATCAAGGAAGCTGCCGCCGCCGCGGGGATGAGCAAGCCCAGCGCTTCGCAGATCTACTACATCGACCTTTCCGAGGCGGACAATGTGGTCGTCTACCAGCAGCAGAGCAGCAGTGTTCTCAGCCGCGTCTTCACCTCGTTGGGGCAGGGCGTGTGCGCCGTGGTGGAATATTTCAAATAAGCGAAGCTATACATAAGGAGTAAGGAGCTTCCTTACTCCTTGTTTCCATCTTTAAGGAGGATGAGAAATCGTGGCCGAGACCCCGAAAAGACGCCCGGAATCCGCCCGCCGCGCCAACCGGATCATCCAGAGCAGGACGATCCTGCTGCTGGCCGTGTTTGGGCTGTGCACGTTCGCTCTGCTTTTTGCAAAGCTCTACCACTGGCAGATCACCGAGCATGATGACCTGCAGTCCATTGCCGTGCGCCAGCAGACGCTGCGCACCACCGTGGAGGCCGACCGCGGCACGATCTACGATAAAAACGACACTATCCTCGCCATGTCCTATACGGCGGAGAATATTTTCCTCTCGCCCAAGGAGATCATGGAAAACGAGCAGGACCGGACGATGATCGCCGAGGGGCTTGCCGAGATCCTCAATGTGGACGCTGAAGACCTCCTCAAAAAGATGGAAAAGACATGGTCGCAGTATGAAAAGGTCAAAGAGCGCGTTGATGAAGATCTGGCCGATGAGGTTCGCACATTTATCAACGAGAACAACATCAAGGGCGTTTTCCTCCGTCCCACCAGCAAGCGCAGCTATCCCAAGGGAACGCTTGCCTCGCAGGTCATCGGCTTTACCAACGATGCCGGCGGCGCTTACGGACTCGAGGCCATCTATAACGACGAGCTGACCGGTGAGAGCGGCATGGTCGTCACTGCGCGCGACCGCGACGGCCGCGCCCTGCTCTATCAGTACGACCAGTATTTCGACGCGCAGGACGGCTGCGACCTGTATACCACGCTCGATACCACCATTCAATACTATCTTGAAAAGGGTGTGGAGGAGCTGGAGGCGCGCTTTGGCTCCGGCAAGGGCGCGACAGGCATCGTCATGGATGTGAACACCGGCGCGGTGCTCGCCATGGCCTCCCTGCCGACCTATGACCTCAATGCCCCCGGCGTGATCTACAACAATTTTCTCACCGCCGGCATGAGCGAGGAGGAGATCCTCGAAAACGCCAGCGCGCTGCGCAACAAGCAGTGGCGCAGCAAGGCCATCAACGATACCTACGAGCCGGGCTCCACGTTCAAAACGCTCACGCTTGCCATGGCGCTTGAGGAGAATGTTGTCGATCTGAACTCCAGCTTTTCCTGCAGCGGCAGCGTCAGGATCGAGGGGGAGACGATCAATTGCTCCAAGCGCGCCCCCGGCCACGGTCGGCAGAACCTCACACAGGCGTTTGCCAACTCCTGCAACCCCGCATTTATCAATATCGGCCTTCGCATCGGCAACGCCAGATTCTACCAGTACCTGCAGGACTTCGGCCTCACCGACTATACCGGCATCGACACCTCCGGCGAGGAAAAGGGCTTTGTCAACGATGAGATCAAGTATTCCACCCTTGCCCTTGCGTGCTATGCCTTCGGCCAGAACTTCAACGTTACGCCCATTGCGCTGCTTGCCGCCCAGTGCGCCTGTGTCAACGGCGGCTACCTCTACCAGCCTTATCTTGTCGAAGAGGTCGTCGATCAGAACGGCAACACCGTCTCCCGCCACGATACCACGCCCATCCGTCAGGTCATCTCCGAGGAGACCTCCGCCCTCGTGCGCGACATCATGGAGTACGAGGTCACAAACGGCACGGGCAAGAACGGTCAGGTCGCCGGCTACCGCATCGGCGGCAAGACCGGCACGGCCGATAAGGTCGGCGGCAACGTTATCGTTTCGTTTGTGTGCTATGCGCCTGCCGACGATCCGCAGATCATGATGCTCCTCACGCTTGACGAGCCGCTGCGCGACACCGGCACCTATGTCTCCGGCGGCAATATGGTCGCGCCCGTGGCCAGCACCGTCATGGCGGAGATCCTGCCCTACCTCGGCATTGAGCCGAGCTACACCGCCGAAGAACTGGTCGGCGCGGATAAGACCGTGCCGAACGTCGTGGGGCTTGCAAAGGATGCGGCGATTGCCAAGCTCAAGGAAAGCGGCTTTTCCTGCCGTACCGTCGGCGACGGCAGTACCGTCACCGACCAGACGCCCACCGGCGGCGCGATCATCCCCAACAATGCCGAGATCATCCTTTACTTCGGCGCAGAAAAATCCGCCGACAAGTGCATCGTCCCCAACGTCGTGGGCGACAGCGCCTCGGCTGCGAATCAGAAGCTTGTGAACGCCGGACTCATCATGAGCATCTCCGGCGCGACTGACCGCAGCTCCGCCTCCGTGCGCGCCATTTCGCAGAGCATCGACCCGGGCGCGGAGGTCGAAGCAGGCACCGTTGTGCGCGTCCAGTTCAGCGACAGCTCCGTGCGCGACTGAGACGCCGCCGTGCGGCGCGGCATTTCCGCCGCGCCGACCGAAAGACAGCAAGACCCAATTCCGAAAGGGATTTTGAAAACGCTTCTTCGTGATATCCTTGCCCCGCTGAGCGGGATGCTCCTCTGCGCTCCGGAGGAGCTGGAGATCTCCGCGCTTGCGCTCGATTCACGCGCGGTGGAGGACGGCACGCTCTTTTTTGCCCTCCCCGGCGCAAGGGAGGACGGCGCGGCCTACATTACCGAAGCTATTGCCCGCGGCGCGGCCTGCGTCGTGTGCGAGCAACCGCCGGAGGGGGAAATCCCTTATGTTCTCGTGCCGGATGCGCACGAAGCGCTTGCGCTTTGCGCGGCGGTATGGTATGGTACTCCGGCGGGAAAAATGACGGTGATCGGCGTCACCGGCACCAATGGCAAAACGACCACAACGTATCTCATCAAGCAGCTTTTGGAGCGCACGCAGGGCGCAAAGGTCGGTCTGATCGGTACGAACCGGAACCTGATCGGCGGTGAAAGCATCCCGACCGACCGCACCACGCCCGACGCGCTGACAGTGCAGCGCCTGCTCGCCCGGATGGCGGAGAACGGCTGCACGCACGTTGTGATGGAAGTTTCGTCCCATGCGCTGATGCAGAAGCGGGTGGCGGGCATCCGCTTCCGCGTCGGCGTCTTCACCAATCTTACGCAGGATCACCTCGACTACCACGGTACGATGGAGGCATATTGCGATGCGAAATCGCGCCTTTTCGATGCCTGCGACATCGCCTGCGTTAACGGCGACGATCCGTGGACGCCGCGTATTCTCGCGCGCTTTGCGGGCGTGCGCTCCGCCTTCGGGCAGGATCTGACGAACGATCTCGTCGGCTGGCGTGCCCGTTACGAGAACGACCGCGTGCGCTTCACTGCCTGCACCGACCTCGACCATGAGGAGACCAGTGTCGGTATTCCGGGCGGGTTCTCGCTCTATAATGCGCTCGCCGCGCTCTGCGCTGTGCAGGCGCTCGGCGTACCGCTGCCGGAGGCTGCAAAGGCGCTGGCGGGCTGCGCCGGCGTCAAGGGCCGGTGCGAGGTCGTGCCGCTTCCCGCGCCTTACACGGTCATCATCGACTATGCGCACACGCCCGACGGGCTGAAGAACATCCTCTCCACGGTCTGCGGCTTTGCCGACGGGCGCGTGATCGCGCTTTTTGGCTGCGGCGGCGACCGCGATAAGACCAAGCGCCCCCGCATGGGCCGCATTGCCGCGGCTCTCTCGGACTTTGTCGTCCTCACAAGCGACAATCCCCGCACGGAGGATCCCTATGCGATCCTGCGCGATGTTCTTCCCGCCATGCTGGAGAGCCGCACGCCCTTCGCCGTCGTAGAGGATCGCCGCGAGGCCATCGGCCTTGCCATGCGCAAGGCGAAAAAGGGTGACGTGCTCGTTCTCTGCGGCAAGGGGCATGAGACCTATCAGGAGATCGGAACGACAAAATACCACCTCGACGAGAGGGAGGTCGTGCGCGGATACTTCGCGCAAGAACAAAGGAAGGAAGCCGGCCTGCCGGTGAAGGACAACGAACATGAAGATCATTTTTGCAGCGATCCTGAGCTTTGCGGTATCTGCGGTCACGGGGAAGTTTCTGGTTCCTGAGCTGCGCAAGCTCAAGGCCGGGCAGAGCATCCGTGCCGACGGCCCCACATGGCACGCCGGAAAGGCCGGCACGCCGACGATGGGCGGCTTAATGTTCATCCTCGGCATCCTCGTCTCCATCCTGATCTGCGGCTTCAAGGGAATGCTCGCGGGGGACTTGGGGCATCTCTACATCTTCGGCTTCGCCCTTATCTTCGGCACCATCGGCTTTCTGGACGATTTTGAAAAGGTGAAGCACAAGCAGAACCTTGGCTTGACCGCCATCCAGAAGTTCCTGCTCCAGCTCGCCGCAGCGGTCGCGTTCCTCTGCCTGATGCGCTTTGACGGCATGCTGACGCCGAACCTCTATGTGCCGTTTTTCAACACGCAGATCGTTCTGAGCTGGCCGGTCTATATGATCTTTGCCGCCTTCGTCATCGTCGGCACGGTCAACGCCGTCAACATCACCGACGGTATCGACGGCTTGGCCGGCAGCGTGACGGTGCCGGTCGGCCTGTTCTTTGCGGTGCTCGCCATCTGGTGGCAGGGCTATGAGCAGCTCGGCGTCTATGCCTCCGCTCTCGTCGGCGGCCTGCTCGGATTTCTGATCTATAATTTCCATCCTGCCAAGGTCTTCATGGGCGATACGGGCTCGCTCTTTCTCGGCGGCACGGTGGCGGCGCTGGCCTTTGCCTACGATATGCCCCTTGTGCTCATTCCCGTCGGCTTTGTCTACATCTGCGAAACGCTGTCCGATATTTTACAGGTCGTCTACTTCAAGGCGACCCACGGAAAGCGCCTTTTCAAGATGGCGCCGCTGCATCATCATTTTGAGCTGTGCGGCTGGAGCGAGGTGAAGCTCGTTGCCATCTTTACCACCGTCAGCGCACTGTGCTGCATGGCGGCGCTGTTCGGCGTGATGGGGAGATATCATTTTTAAGAAACGGCAAACAGCATCGGGAAGGGAGGCTGCCGCATGACCAAGGAAGAACGCCTGCTGCGGCAGGAGCAGCGCGAGCGCGCAAAGGCCATCGAGGCCGCCGCGCGCGAGGCCGGCCGCGGCCCGATCGACATGCCTTACCTTCTGCTGGTGCTTGCGCTGCTGGGCGTGGGGCTGCTGATGCTCTTTTCCGCCAGCTTTCCCTCGGCCTACTATGAAAAGGGCGATCCGACCTATTATCTTGTCCGCCAGGGCGTGTTTGCCGTGATAGGCATTGCGGCAATGTTCGTTATCGGCAAGATCAATTACGAACGCTACCGCGCCGTTGCAAAGCTTGCGCTGTTCGTCTCCATCATGCTGCTTATTCTCGTCCTTATTCCCGGCATCGGCACGGGAAAGCTGACGCACGGCGCGCAGCGCTGGATCCGCATCACCTCGTCGTTCCAGTTCCAGCCCTCCGAGCTTGCCAAGGTCGGCATTATCCTCTACTTTGCCGACAGCATCTCAAAAAAGAAGGATAAAATGGCCACGCTGCGCTACGGCATCATCCCCTATGCTGCGATCCTTGGCTGCATCGGCTTTCTCATGTACAAGGAGCCGCATTTCTCCGGCCTTGTGCTGCTGCTGGGTATCGGCGCGGTGATGATGTATGTCGGCGGCATCCGCAATTACTGGGTGCTTGTCGGCTTTGCGCTCGTCGCCCTCGTGGCTTATGCCTTTGCCGCGGGACTCATCACCTACAACTCCAGCCGCATCGCCATCTGGCTCGACCCGCTCAACGAGGAATGGATGCAGGGCGACGGCTATCAGATCCGGCAGGCGCTGCTTGCCATCGGCTCGGGCGGCCTGTTCGGCGTGGGGCTTGGCAAGAGCCGGCAGAAGTTCCTCTTCCTGCCCGAAGAGCACAACGACTTCATCTTCGCCATTATCTGCGAGGAACTCGGCCTTGTCGGCGCCACGATCATCATGGCCATGTTTGCCCTGCTCATCATCCGCGGCTACTGGATCGCCCTGCACGCGCGCGACCGCTTCGGCAGTCTTCTTGCCGTCGGCGTGACCACGCAGATCGCGCTTCAGGTCTTTCTCAATATCGCGGTCGTGACGAATTTGATCCCCAATACCGGCATTTCGCTGCCGTTTTTCAGCTACGGCGGTACGGCGCTCGCCGTGCAGCTCGCCGAGGTCGGCATCGTGCTGAGCGTTTCGCGCCAGATGCGCTGACGCGGAAAGGGAGGAAAAAGACATGAAAGTGATCTTTACCTGCGGCGGTACGGCGGGGCATGTCAACCCTGCGCTCGCTCTCGCGGGATATATGCGGGAAAGAGACGCAGCCACGCAGATCTTATTCGTCGGCGCGGAGCGCGGACTGGAGCGCGATCTGATCGCGCATACGGACTATCCCTTCCGCACGGTGAACATCTCCTCGTTCCACCGCTCGTTCAAGCCTGCCGAGATCCGGCACAACCTGATCTCGCTCAAAAACCTCGCCCACGCCGAGCGTGAGGCGAATGCCATTTTGAACGATTTCCGCCCCGACCTGATCGTCGGCACCGGCGGCTACGCGAGCTATCCGCTCGTGCGTTACGGCGCGAAGGCGGGGATCCCGACGGCGGTGCACGAGTCGAATATCGTGCCGGGGCTGACGACACGGCAGCTGGAGCCTTACTGCGAGCGTATCATGGTCGGCTTTGAGGACTGCCGCGCGCACTACAAGCACCCCGAGAAGGTGGTCGTGACCGGCACGCCCGTGCGCGGAGACTTCTTCGAGTTGACAAAGCGGCAGGCGAAGGAAAAACTCGGCATAAACGACGGCCGGCCCCTGATCGTTTCGTTCTGGGGCAGCCTTGGCTCGGGCGGCATGAACCGTACCATGGCGGACTTCCTCGCGCTCGAGAGCGCGCACGAGCCGTTCCACCACATCCACGGCGTCGGCGAGATCTGCTGGGAACAGATGCAGCAGTGGATGAGTGCATGCGGCTTCGATCCCGCGGCGCACCCTGCAACCGAGGTGCGCGAATATATCTACGATATGGCGGAGGTCATGCGCGCGGCCGATCTTGTTATCTGCCGCGCGGGCGCGTCCACGCTCAGCGAGCTGACAGCGCTCGGCGTTCCGGCCATTCTGGTGCCGTCGCCCAATGTGACGAACCACCATCAGGAGAAAAACGCCGCCCTGCTCGGCGACCACGGCGCGGCGCTGGTGCTGGCGGAGGAGGGGCTTGACGGCAAAAAGCTCTTTGCTGCCGCGGCAGGGCTGCTGCGCGACGATGACCGTCTCGCCGCCATGGCGGAGCATATGGCGGCGCTCGGCATCCGCGATGCTACGCAGCGCATTTACGATACGGTCATGTCCCTCATATAAGCTTTACCGGGCGCGGATCGTTTGACGTTTTGGTGCAACAGGGGCGGCGGAAAATTTTCCGCCGTCCCTTCCTTTGCCAAATGCCGCCCGCAAAAGCGCTTTTTGCCGCAATTTCCGTTTTTTCACCTTGCAAAAGACGGCGCGGTTTGCTATGATAGCCATACGTATGATACGTTCCGTGTTTTCACGGAGACAGTGGATAAGAAAGGATGACCGTAATGATTTACACGACCGAAGTCCAGCATATGTGCCCGGTCGCCAAGGGCGCATATCACGGCCCTGCTCCCATCCCCGAAGAGGGCAAGTGGGTCCAGGCCAAGCAGATCGCCGATATTTCCGGCTTCACCCACGGTATCGGCTGGTGCGCGCCCCAGCAGGGCGCCTGCAAGCTGACGCTCAACGTCAAGGAGGGCGTCATTCAGGAGGCGCTGGTCGAGACCATCGGCTGCTCGGGTATGACCCATTCCGCCGCCATGGCTTCCGAGATCCTGATCGGCAAGACCATTCTCGAAGCGCTGAACACCGACCTTGTTTGCGACGCCATCAACACCGCCATGCGCGAGCTGTTCCTGCAGATCGTCTACGGCCGCACCCAGTCCGCCTTCTCTGAGGACGGCCTCGCCGTCGGCGCGTCCCTTGAGGATCTCGGCAAGGGCCTGCGCTCCCAGGTCGGCACGATGTTTGCCACCGCCGAGAAGGGCCCCCGTTATCTCGAAATGGCCGAGGGCTACTGCTCCCGAGTCGCGCTCAACAAGGAGAACGAGATCGTCGGCTACGAGTTTATCAACCTCGGTAAGATGATGGACTTCATCAAGAAGGGCATCGACGCCAACGAAGCGCTTGAAAAGGCCAAGGGTCACTATGGCCAGTGGGACAACGCGGCGAAGTACATCGACCCGCGTCAGGAATAAGGAAGGGAGGACGAAACCATGGCTTTATTTGAAAACTACGAGAGAAGAATCGACAAGATCAACGGCGTCCTCGCTCAGTACGGTATCTCTTCCGTCGAAGAGTGCCGCGAGATCTGCAAGGCCAAGGGCTTTGACCCGTATGAGATCGTCAAGGGCATCCAGCCCATCTGCTTTGAAAACGCCTGCTGGGCGTACACCGTCGGCGCGGCGATCGCCATCAAGGCGGGCGTGAAGTCCGCTGCCGAAGCCGCCAAGATGATCGGCGTGGGTCTGCAGTCCTTCTGCATCGACGGCTCCGTCGCCGAGGACCGCAAGGTCGGTCTGGGCCACGGCAACCTCGGCGCGATGCTGCTGTCCGACGAGTCGAAGTGCTTCGCCTTCCTCGCCGGTCACGAGTCCTTCGCCGCCGCTGAGGGCGCGATCGGCATCGTCCGCAATGCCAACAAGGCCCGCAAGGAGCCCCTGCGCGTCATCCTGAACGGCCTCGGCAAGGACGCTGCTCAGATCATCTCCCGTATCAACGGCTTCACCTATGTCCAGACCCAGTTCGACTACTTCACCGGCAAGCTGAACATCGTGCGCGAGATCCGCTACAGCGAGACCGAGCGCGCCGACGTCCGCTGCTACGGCGCTGACGACGTCCGCGAGGGCGTGGCCATCATGCATTCCGAGGGCGTGGACGTCTCCATCACCGGTAACTCCACCAACCCGACCCGCTTCCAGCACCCCGTCGCCGGCACCTACAAGAAAGAGTGCATCGAGCAGGGCAAGAAGTACTTCTCCGTCGCCTCCGGCGGCGGTACGGGCCGCACGCTGCACCCGGACAACATGGCTGCCGGCCCCGCCTCCTACGGCATGACCGACACCATGGGCCGCATGCATTCCGACGCCCAGTTCGCCGGCTCCTCCTCCGTGCCCGCACACGTTGAGATGATGGGCTTCCTGGGCATGGGCAACAACCCGATGGTCGGCGCCACCGTCGCCGTGGCCGTCGCCGTCGCGGAAAGCCTGAAGTAAGGAAAACTTACCGAAAGCTGACAAAAAAGCAACAATTCCACAAAGTACAAAGCACCCGCTTCCATGAGGAAACGGGTGCTTTTGCGTTTTTGCCAACATTTTGCCAACCTCTGCTCAAAGTCGGCATTAAAATGATGCAGTGACGATGTCACTTTTCAAGTGCGTCTTTATATGAGAACTCAAATCGCGGCCTGCTGTAAAGACATTCCAGATGTAGACGGTTTGTGCAGTTTTATCTGTGGAGTAAACCGCAATATCCTGCCGTGTGATGAACAGGCGGACACCTTTGCTGCGCCATGGCACTTCGCTGTAAAGCGGATACTTCTCCGGCATAAAAGAAAGATCGTGCCAGATCACATCCTTCAGGCGAGCGTACCAGCGTTCGGCAGTGGTACGGTCGTGAAAAACGCTGGTAATGTATTGAAACTTTTCGGCGATATCATTGGCAGCAGCATTTGTGTATACGATATTGTATTTGTCTATATTCGCTTATAGTTCTGCGATTTTTGCGTCAAGCGCATCCTGAGAAAGGGTACGGCCAGAGGCAATATCCGCTGCACTCTTGCGGAGCTTGGCGTCGATCTCATCCTGACTCAGTTCATCCCAGGTTTTTAAGGACGGGGTAAAGGGCATACCGCCTTCGCGAAGACTTTGCTGCGCAAAGATGCGGGCGGCCTCTGCAAAGGAGGTGCCGAGACTGCGATAGAGACTCTCCACCTCGGATTTCAGTTCGCTGTTCATACAGATTTGAAACGTTGCATCCATAGCCATAAAAATCAACTCCTTGTGTTACGATTGCACTACAAATTAAAAAGGAATGTCAATAATATCCTGCGAAAGTTCGATCGTGCGGACACTGTCATATTTGGGTGCGGCGAAATACCAGTAGCCGGATTGCTCAGTAACGGTGTCCTTGTCCTGCCACTGAATTTGCCGACGGATAGATAACTGCTTTCGCTCAAAGTCGATATCTTCCCATTCTAAAGCAATAAGAATGGCAGAGTGTGGAGAATCCCGGAAGTTGCGCTGGTGGAGTACATCAGGAATTGTACAAATAAGTAAAAGGCAAGCGCTGCAATAGGCGCTTGCCCGATACCTATGGTGAGGGCAGGGTGAGGAAATACGAACTTAGTCCAAGATTTTACCTATTTTCTATGCTGTAATGGTTTGCCACGATCGGCACGTTCCAGAAAAATGCTGGACAAAAGATCTCCTGCAAAATGCTAACCGTCTTTCAGTAAAAAGTTTGAAAAACGGGAAATCATTTCAGTTAACCCTCCCAAACGAAAAGGTTTTTATCGACCAAAGCGTGCTCGATATATTCGATCCGCTGCGTAGATTCTGGCGCGGTACGACGCCCCAGTTCTACGCCAAGCGCTTCCACCACAGCATAAATCGCGGTATCTCCGCTGGAGTGATTGACAGTATTGGTGTCGATCACAACATCAGCGATCTTAGTCAGCGGACTAATGACCGCATGGAGGCTGAAGAGGCCTACCGTCTGGCCAATGAGCCCAAACAGCTCTACTATGTTGAGGGCAAGCACAACGAGTGGATGTTTGATGACGACCCGAAGTTCCAGGCGCTCGCCAAGGCGCTCGCCGATTTCTACAAGGAGTACCTGATTCCCACCAAGTTCGGCCTGCAGTAAGGATTGCAATCTCCCCTTTTTCGCACAGCGGAGCGGCCTTCCGGCCGCTCCGCCTCCCCTCGCAAACGGCGATGACAACAAATATTCTACCAGATGAAGGAGGGTAAAATCTATGGATTACAATGCATACTCATTTGTGAGCTTTTGCCTTACAGGTATCCCACAAAGCTCGAAACCGCGATTTTGGGTGGGATCTCAAGAAGCATATGTATGTGATCTGGACACACCTCCGCTTCTACAATCGCCACCTTTTTCCATTCGCACAACTGCCGCAGGATTTTTCCTATCTCTCTGCGTTTTTCGCCGAAGAATACTTTGCGCCGATATTTCGGCGCAGATACGAAGTGGTATTTGCAATTCCACTTCGTATGCGCTAAACTGTTTGAGTCATTCATTCTTGAGTGACCTCCCTTTGTTTTGTAGTTTGCAGTTGCCAGACCGCTTCTCTACTATAAGAGAGGGAGTTTTATTTTTCCTCATCGGCAGCAGCCTCTTTTGAACCACTCGCCCAGCGAGTGGTTTTCAAGATACAAAAAGAGGGCCGCGCTTTCGCGCAGCCCTCTCTTTCGCAGGTTTAGCAGCCGCAGCCGTTATTGCAGCCGCAGTTGTTATTGCAGCCGCAGCCGCCGCCGCAGCCGCCGCAGGCGAAGATCAGGATGATGAGGATCAGGATCCACAGGCAGCAGCCACCGCCGAAGCAACCGTTGTTATTGCACATAAAACGAACCCCCTATGAAGATTGAAACCACCCGCGCGGCGGTCTCAATCCATAGTATGACGGGAAGGGGAAAAGGTGTCAGCCAATGCGGGGGGAGGCGATTGCCGCACGGGAGGCGCGGTAGGCGGCGTCAGTGAAGATGCCGCGGGCGATGAGCGTGTCGCTCAGCGCACCGCCGCCGCTGACATTCGTTTCCAGCGCGTAATAGGAGAGATATACCACGTCCGCGCGCAGGAAGGTGTCCGTACGCAAAGCGGTGACTTCTCCGGCGGTGAGCACGCCGGCAGAATATGCGCGCTCAGGGGCGTCGGTGATATCGGTCTGCGCGACGGAGCTGTAATGCAGTGCGCGCAGCAGAAATTCCGTATACATTTCCGCCGAGGCGGCGACCGTTGTGCCGAAGACGGCCGCACTCATGCCGTTGCTGTAGCCCATCGAATAGGCGTAGGCGGCGTAGGCGTTGGCCCATGCAGGCACGTCGGTGAAGGGGTGGGAGGCGGTGCACCGGAGCGCGGCATCCCCTTCGCCCAGCAGGCGGATGAGCATGATGAGCGCCTCCATGCGCGTGGGAGCCTTTTCCAGATCGAAGCCCTGTGCGTAGCCGGTGTCGGAGCCGAGGAAAAGACCGAGCGACTTGAGCGAGACGGCCATGGCGGGATAATCGATCGAAGAGGCGGCGGGAGAAAGAACGAATGGGCCGCAGTAGCTGAGCACGGCGGTCTTGCCGGCAGCGGTAAAGCTTGCCGCCGTATCCTCGGCAACAAGGTAGCGGTGGTTCGTGGTAAGGCTTGCACCGCTCTTTATTTCACTGCCGGCGGTGACATCGACCACTGCGCCGGAGGAAAACTGCACCGTCACGCTGCCTGCGAGCATAACGACCTGGAGCCCTGTGGGGCCGGTGAGGATATCGCCCTTTTTGAGCTGCGCCTCGGTGAACACGTCTGCGCGCTGCGCACCGACGTTGGCCTCTGCCGAGGAAAGCGCCGCGCGCCAGAGCGCTTCGGCCGAAGCGTAGACGGTCTGGTCGGATGCGTCGAGCTTGCTGTCGATCTGGGCGTTTACCCGCGGAAGGAACACCGTTTGCAGATAGTCCAGCGAGATGAGGGGATCACTGCTGTCGCCGCCTGCGGCAAGTACTGCGCCGGTGAGGACCGCCGCGGCAAGCAGCGCGGCAAGCAGAGCACTGCATCGTTTCATAGGGCGCCGCCTTCCATGCCGACCTCAGCCGAGGTCTTGGAAATCCGGTAGCTGAGGGTGAGCAGACTGTCGGCGAAGTGAACGTCTTCGGTGAAGACCTCGCTGCCGAGGTTCAGCTCCGTGTTCGTGAAATTCCAGATGCCGCGTACGCCCAGTGCGACGAGCCGCTCGGCAACCTCCTGCGCGATATTCTTCGGCACGGTCAGTACGGCGACATCGGGGTGGCAGACGGCAAAATAATCCTCCAGTTCATCAAACGGGCGAATGAGCACATTGTTTACACGCGTGCCGATCAGCGCAGGAGAAATATCGAACGCCGTGTCGAACAAAAAACCGGCCTGTGCAAAGTCGAAGTTGCGCAGCAGTGCGTGGCCCAGATGGCCGGCGCCGACTACGACGAGCCGGTGCCCTTCGTCCACGCCGAGAATGTGGCCGATCTCGGTGCGCAGTTCAAGAATGTTGTAGCCATAGCCCTGCTGCCCAAATTCTCCAAAGCAGCTCAGATCCTGACGGATCTGCGAGGCGGTGATGCCCATGCGCTCGCCGAGCGAATTGGAGGAGATGCGGACGATGCCCTTGGAGTGCAGATCGTCGAGGTAGCGGTAATAACGGGGGAGACGCCGGATCACGGCGTCAGATATTTTGCGTTTTTTCATAGAGACAGGTTCCTTTTTCGAGATGATCTTATTATAGAAGCATCCGATAAAGTTGTCAATTTTTTTAACGATCTTTTGCTGCAAATTTTTGCTTTACAGCGCAAGAAAAAGTTGTTATACTATAGCGTACGCGGTGATGGTCAGACGGACTGCCGCGGAAAGCTGAATATGCGCCCGTAGCTCAGTTGGATAGAGCGTTAGACTCCGACTCTAAAGGCCGCTGGTTCGAATCCAGTCGGGCGTACCAAAGCCTGCCGCTTTTGTCAGCGGTGGGTTTTGCTTTATAATGCTTTTGCAGCAAAAAGGGACGCTGACTTTTCTTATCAACGCCGCATTGCATTTTTTGAAGAAAATGCAAATTACCCTGCAATAAATTATCCTTTCCGTGCATTACACGGATGACAGGAGACGGAAGCCTATGCTCAGCTTGCTGATGACAACCGAATACGCTCCGGCGGAGGATCGGCACGAGCTGCAGCAGTTGCTGATCTGCATTGCCGGTGGAGAGCGTGAAGCTCTTGCGGAGCTGTACCGGCGCACGCGGACAGCGGTGTACGGTCTCGCGCTTTCCTACCTCAAAAATGCGCACGACGCGCAGGATCTTACACAGGATGTCTATGTGCAGGTGTGGAACTGCGCGGAGCAATACCGCCCCACCGGCTCACCCATGGGCTGGCTGCTGACCGTGTGCCGCAATCTGTGCCTGATGCGCCTGCGGCGCGAGGAACGTCATGCCGCGCTCAGCGAGGAGGAATGGAACGCCATTCCCGTGCAGGAGTGTGGACTGGACGCCGATGAGCGCACCCTTTTGCAGCAAGCGCTGGCAAGCCTTGCGGACGAGGAACGGCGCATCGTGCTGCTCCACGCGGTCACGGGTATGAAGCACCGGGAGATCGCGGCGCTGCTGGAGCTGCCGCTTCCGACCGTCCTGTCGAAATATCACAGAGCATTGAAAAAGATGCGAGCTTATCTGGAAGGAGACGACGCCCGATGACCAATGAAAAAATGGAGCAGAGACTGGCTGCGGCGCTTGAAAAGACCGCGCCAAACGATGCGAACGGCGTTCTCTCTCGCTGCGAAGAGCGGAAAGGAACGGTCATTCCCATGACAACAAAGAAAACGACGAAGAGAAGATGGACATCACTCATTGCCGCCTGCCTTGCGGTGATGCTGCTCGGCGGAGGGCTGTTCTACCAGCGGGCAAACGCGGTGGCCTCCGTGGTGTCGCTGGACGTGAACCCGAGCATTGAGTTGAAGGTGAATCGAAGCGAAAAGGTGCTCGTCTGTACGCCGCTCAACGAGGACGCGAAGGCCATCCTCTCGGATATGGGCAACGGCGCGGATCTCAAGGGCGCGAAGCTCGATGTGGCTGTGAATGCCATTGTTGGCAGCCTTGTGCGAAACGGATACCTCAGCAGCATTTCCTCTGCCATCATGATCTCGGTGGAGGACAAGGATACCGCCCGCGCGGAGAAGCTCCAGCGTGAGCTGACGAGCACCGTGGACGGCGTTTTGCAGACAAGCGAATCGCGGGCGTCCGTCCTGACACAGACGCTTACACAGGACGCGGGACTTACGCAGCAGGCGCGGGAGAACAGCATTTCGACCGGAAAGGCGGCGCTGGTGAACCGCGTGCTTGCACTGAACCCTGCCCTGAAGTTTGACGCGCTGGCAAAGCTCTCCGTCGAGGAGCTCAAGGACATCGCCGAGGCGGGCGCGCCCGCCATGCCGATCGGCAGGGATGCAGCCCGTACCGCTGCGGAGGAATATGCCGGAACGACGGCGGTGGATTCCGTTACAGCGGAGGTCGATCCCGAACTCGACGAATCCCCTGCACACTACGAAGTAGAGCTGCAAACGGCATGGGGCGAGTTTGAATATCTGGTGGACGCCTATACCGGCAAGGTGCTCAGCGGGCAGAAGGATCTATTAGCCGCCGTTTCCGCACCGAATGATACGACGAAGCCTGCTGATCAAAAGCCCGCGCCGTCCGGAACGGTGCAGGACATCGGCTACGCCAAGGCGAAGTCCATCGCTCTGAACCACGCAGGTGTGAGTGAAAATCAGGCGTATGACATGGATATCGAACTGGACGATGAGGACGGAACGCTCGTCTACGAAGTCGAGTTCAAGTCCGGCAATATGGAATATGACTACGAGATCGACGCGGCCTCCGGTGCGATCCTCAAGCACGAGGCGGAGCTGGACGACTGATCTTGCGTAACTGCCGCCGGTCCGTTCATCGGACCGGCGGCAGATGTGCGAAAAAACATCAACCCGTGACTTTTGCCACAGACAATCATGGAAAAGCGGGTATAATAAGACTACACCCAGCAACTGCTGGAACGAGGAGGAACGACTCATGAAAGAGAATCCGTACAAAGGCACACAGACGGAAAAAAACCTGATGGCGGCGTTCGCCGGCGAATCTGAGGCGCGCAGCAAATACACCTATTTTGCTTCCAAGGCCAAGAAGGACGGCTACGAACAGATCGCGGCGCTGTTCCTCAAAACCGCAGAGAACGAAAAGGAGCACGCGAAGCTCTGGTTCAAGGAGCTCAACGGCATCGGCGACACCGCCGAAAACCTTCTCTCCGCCGCTGAGGGTGAGAACTACGAGTGGACGGATATGTACGACGGCTTTGCCAAGACTGCTGACGAGGAGGGCTTTCACGAGCTGGCACAGCGTTTCCGTCTGGTCGCCGCCATCGAAAAGCACCATGAGGAGCGCTACCGTGCCCTGCTGCACAATGTAGAGACGGCGCAGGTCTTTGCCAAGAGTGAGGTCAAAGTGTGGGAGTGCCGCAACTGCGGCCACATCGTGGTGGGCGAGAAGGCCCCCGAGGTCTGCCCGACCTGCAACCATCCCCAGAGCTACTTTGAAATTCACGCGGAAAACTATTGAGGCAAGAGAACAGAAGAGGAGCGCTTACGCGGAGTTGACAAACGACGGCGCGGCAGGGGGCAGACTCATTTAGCGAAAACGTGCTGAAAGAACATTTGAAATTCTTACTCGAGTCCGCTATAATAAATTTACAACGTGCGGCGTTTCTGCGTAAATCCGGTTGCTGAAACGCCGCACGTCTTTTTTGCGGAAATGGGTAAAAGTTCATAAACAAATCGTGCAGCAGAAATGCGGAAGTCCGGGTTTGGCGGACTTACGCATTTCTTGTTTTTGAAAAGTCCACATTTGAAAGATTTATTCTGCAAACAAATTATGATAGAGAAAAATAAGACCACAGCCACTGAAATCGAACGATTTCAGTGGCTGTGGTCCGAGATGGGAGACTCGAACTCCCAACATCTTGCTCCCAAACTTATTGAGAACACTTTTTTCACTTGTTTATAGCGGTTTTTAGCCAGTTTCTATTTGTTTTACTTACTCTTTGACGCTCTTATCTCCACTGTTTCCGGGTGTTCCAGCGCCGTCTGTGGTAATCTATGTGGTCAAAAACGCTTCCCGCCCGGTTTCCGGTGAAGATTCACCGGAAACCGGGCGGGAAGCGTTTTGCGTTTCAGACCGTCTGCATTGTAACTCTGAGCAGGCGGTTATGCAAGTTGTTTCTGAGCGGAGGGCGGCTCAAAGGTTGAGCCGCTATAGACAAAGAATTGGCGGGAAGATAGGCAGAGGTACTTTTCTTGCTCCCTGGGTATAAATCCCTTAATACAGGCATAATAGTAAGGGATTTACGGCACAACCTATTGACTATTCCCTTATTCTGTATTATCATTTAAGGGAAAACGAATGGAGGTGAGGGGATGAGAACCTTCAATTACTCCGCAATCAAGGAGCAGAAGTGGGACTCGGATGTTCTTGGCCTGATTGCGGCCATATACAAGGAAGCCGG
>CAKTRT010000009.1 GCA_934597535.1 uncultured Oscillospiraceae bacterium
GACTGCAAAGTGTTTTTTCTGACGCGCATGTCGTCAGAAAAAACGATTAAAATCGTTTGCCGCCGGGAGGCGGCAAAGTCTGCGACGCTTTTGGCTCGTGCGGGCGTTGGCTGCTCCAAGAGGGGCGGCTGACCGTAAAGGTGCGGCGATGCCCGCGCGGGACGAAAACGGCGCGAAATGATGAAAGGAAATATTCAACATGATGAAGTTAGCTGATATGACCGTTACCGGCTTTGCCGATACCGTTGCCTCCGATGCTCCCGCGCCGGGCGGCGGCTCCTGCGCCGCGCTCTATGGCTCCATCGGCGCCGCGCTGACCGCGATGGTCGGCGGTCTTACCCAGGGCCGCAAGAAGTATGCCGAGTATGCTGAGCATGCTGCCGAGGTCGAGAAGAAGGGCAACGAGCTCAAGACCCGCCTGCTCGACGTTATGGACCGCGACACCGAGGCGTTCAACGTCGTCTCCGCCGCGTTCGGTATGCCCAAGGCGACCGACGAGGAGAAGGCTGCCCGCTCCGCCGCCATCCAGGAGGGCCTGAAGGGCTGCACCAAGACCCCGATGGAGATGATGGAGCTCATCGACGAGACCCTGACGCTTGCACAGTCCCTGCTGGGCCGCTTCAACGACACCTCCGCGAGCGACCTGGGCGTTGCGTTCCTGTCCCTCAAGGCCGGTATCCAGGGCGCATGGCTCAACGTGCTCATCAACGTCGGCTCCCTGAAGGATCAGGAGTTCGCCGCTGAGTACCGCGCCAAGGGCGAGGCCCTGCTCGCGCACGCTCTGCCCCTTGCCGACGAGTGCTACGCTGAGATCGTCAAGCTCATCGAGGGCTAAACGAAAAGATCCATCAAAAAATGGCTTCGGTGCGCGCACACCGAAGCCATTTGCAGTTTGCAAAGGAGTTGTATTTTCATGACCATCCAGCATTTAACGCCGAGTGACTACATTACGACCAAGTGGTCCGGCGGCCTGACGACCCAGCTCGGCATCGCGCCCGCGGGCGCGGTGTACGCAGACCGCGACTTTTTGTGGAGACTCAGCTCTGCGACCGTTGAGGACGCAGAGTCCGACTTTACGGCGCTGCCCGACTATGAGCGCCTCATTTCGACGCTTGAGGGCACGATCGAGCTCAATCACAACGGCGGCGAAAAGCTGACGCTGAACCCCTACGAGGTCCACCGTTTCGACGGCGGCGACGACACACACTCCTGGGGCCGCTGCCGCGACTTCAACCTCATGCTCCGCAAGGGCAAGTGCGAGGGCAAGATGCGCGGCGAGCACCTTGCGGCGCTCGAGCACAAGACCGTCCACGGCTGCGAGGGCATGACGCTCATCTACTGCGGCGCGGGCGAGGTCAACGTGATCATCGGCGACGAAAGCATCGCGCTCAAGGCTGACGAGGCCGCGCGCCTCGACGGTTATGAGGGCGAGATCAGGCTCTGCTCCAAAGAGGGCGCAAAGCTGATGCTCGCCAAGGCGAAGGCGATTTAAAAGAAGACTGAAAAAGGAGAGGCTTTTGCCTCTCCTTTTTCAGTCTTCAAAGTCGTTCGGGTCTTCGTCGTTCTGCTTGCGGAAGCGGTCGAGCGCGACGAGGACAGCGGCCGCCGCGGCGATGACGGCAAGAACGCCGACGAGAATGGATACGCATTTTTTCATAATAATTCCTCCTGTTGTGATAAAGTGTGGAATGGGTTACGGTTCAGCGGAAATGATGTCATAGACCTGCTGCAAAAATTCCTTCTGACGGCTCGTGGTGCAGAGCATGAGGTTATTGCCGGTGGTGGAGAAAAGGTTCAGCTGGCCAAAAGAGCTTTGAAAATAAAGATAATCCTGCCCGTCGTTGAAGGAAAAGTCGGCGTCAAAGATCAAATTATTCTGCGGCATATCGCTCGTTGTCTCCAACGGCAGGAGGTTTCGGAGCGAGCGGCGGAATTTCTGTTGTGAGAGAAGTGAAATCAGCGTTTCCGTGCGCTCCTCGCCGCGCAGCCATTCTGAGCTTTCCACGCTGCGGCCCGGTTCGTCGAGGGAGACCGTAAGGTAGTCGGTGTATACCAGCTCACTTTGCGTGATGTCCAGCCCCAATATTGTCTCAAGTGTCATTGGCCGCGTATAGATGAGCGTTGCGAGGGCGAGAACAGCCAGAATGCCGAGGGAGAGAAGCCGCTTTTTCTTCATGGGGAACCCTCCTCAAAAGTACTTCTACTCTCTTAGACGCAGAGAACGCGAAAAAGTGTCCCGCTTTTGCGGATTTTTTCAATGGGGTATCAGGGTGCGACTACAACATAACATAAAAGGCTGCGCTTTGCAAGTTTGCAGGCGCAGCCTTTCAGAAAATTTAAGAAGTGCGTCATCCCCGCCCGCGGCCGATCAGGCAGCAGAGGAGAAACGCCGCAAGGTCGCAGACAACGACCGTCGCGCCGACGGGCGTGGAGAGCAGATATGACCCCGTGAGCCCGAGACAGAAGCACACGGCCGAGAGCGCCGCGGCGAAGCACACAACGGAGCGGAAGCTCTTGAAAAGGCGCATGGCCGAGAGGGCGGGGAAGATGATGAGGCTCGAGAGCAGCATCGCGCCCATCATGCGCATGCCGAGCACGACCGTCAGCGCCGTCAGGACGGAGAGGATGGTCTTATACACTTCCACATGCACGCCCGTGGCGCGGGCAAAGGATTCGTCGAACGTGACGGAAAAGAGCTTGTGGTAGAAGAGAATGTAGAGCGCGAGCACGCACAGCGCGAGCGTGACGCTCAGAAAAACGTCCGAGCGCGACATGGCAAGGATGCTGCCGAACATATAGCTGTCAACGTCCGTCGTCATGCCGGTGGTGAGCGAGGTGACGATGACGCCGATGGCGAGCGCCGAGGCCGAGAACACCGCGATCATCGCGTCCGCACTGACGCGGCTCTTTTCCGCAACGTGCATCAGCACGAACGCCGCGATGACGACAACGGGGATGGAGAACCACAGCGGCGCGAAGCCGCACGCCACCGCGACCGACAGCGCGCCGAACGACACATGGCTCAGCCCGTCGCCGATCATCGAGTATCGCTTCAAAACGAGCGGCACGCCGAGCAATGATGCGCACAGCGAGACCAGAATGCCCACGAGAAACGCCCGCACGATGAAGGGATAGGCGAACATCGAAAGAAGCAGCTTCATGTGCGTTCACCTCCAAACCGTTTGCCGGCGGGCGAAGATAAAAATTCATCCACCGTGCCGTAAAAGCAGCCCGCGCGGTCGATGCAGAGGATGTGCTTGGCCTCGCGCAGGGCGTTTTCCATGTCATGCGTAACCATGATGACGGCCATGCCCTCGCGCTCGTTCAAATAGCGCAGCGTTTTGTAGAGGTCCTGCGTGCTCGCGGGGTCGAGGCCCGTGACCGGCTCATCGAGGATGAGCAGGTCGTTCGCCGCGCACAGGGCGCGTGCGAGCAGCACGCGCTGCTGCTGCCCGCCCGAAAGCTCGCGGTAGCACTTGTCCTTGAGCTCCAGCACGCCGAGCTTGCCAAGGTTCATCAGCGCCTTGGACTTTTCCTCCGACGTGTAGAAAAAGCGCGTGCGGCGATTGGAAAAGCCCGAGAGCACGACCTCCGTGACCGTGGCGGGAAAGTCGCGCTGCGTGGGCGTCTGCTGGGGCAGATACCCGAGCCTGCCCTCGCGCTGAGCGGGGCAGTCGATCTTGCCGGCCAGCGGGGGCAGCAGCCCCAAAAGCGAGCGCAGCAGCGTCGATTTGCCGCTGCCGTTTTCGCCCACGATGCAGAGATAGTCCCCCGCGCGGACGGTGAGGGAGAGGTGCTCCAAGAGCGGCTTGTGCTCGTAGCCGAGCGTGACGTCCTCGCAGGCGAGGACGATGGGAGAATCGTTCATGCGTTCAGCCCCTTTCTGAGTGCTTCGAAGTTTCGCTCCATGAGCGTGAGATAGGTCTCGCCTGCGTCAAAATCCGCGCGGGAGACGGTTTGCATCGAATAAAGCATTTCGATCGCCGCGCCGGTGCACTCGCTCACCACGGCGGCGACTTTTTTCGTGCCGAAGTCGATGGTATAGACCACGGGGATATTCTCGTCCTCCACCTTGTCGATGAGGAACTTGATCGTCGCAAGCGAGGGCTCGGTGTCGCCCGAGCAGCCGTGGAAGGCCGCGCGGTAGTCGAGGCCGTATTCGCGGCAGAAGTAGAGCATCGGGAAGCGGTCGGCAAAGATCAGAAGTTTGCGCGGCGCGCTTTCGCAGAGATCGGCAAAGCGCGCATCGAGCGCTTCGATCTGCGCACAATAATCGTCGCAGTTTGCACGGTAAAAATCTTCGTTTGCGGGATCGGCTTTACAGATCGTATCGCAGACGGCGCGGCAGAGGATGGCGGCGTTTTTCGGCGACGTCCAGATGTGCTCGTCGTATTCGACCTTGTCGCTGTCGTGCGCTTCACCGCTCTCGTGGTCGTGATCGCCGTGATCGTGGTCATGGCCATGCTCGTCCGCGCCCTGCATCCCTTCGGAAAATTCCTCGCCAAGCGCATCGACATAGTCCATCATGCGGGCCTTGACGGCGATGTGCTCGCCCGCCGCGTCGAGCATTTCCTCGACCCAGTATTCGCCCTCGCCGCCGTTGTAGAGGAAGACGTCGGATTCGGAGATCGTGACGGCGTCGAGCGGCGTGGGTTCAAAGCTGTGCGCTTCACGCCCGGGGGAGAGGAGCAGCGTCACATCCGCGCGGCCGCCCGCGATGGCGCGGGCAAAATCGTAGTAGGGGAAAAGCGTCGCGACGATCTGAATTTTGCCGTCGTCCGCCTTTTCCACAGGTACGGTGCAGGCGGTGAGGGAAAATGCCAGCGCGAGCGTCAAAAATAACGTAAGGATGCGTTTCATGCGCCCTCCTGACATTCGCTGCACAGCCCGTAGAACATCGTCTTGCGGGGGTTGATGGAAAAGCCGTGCTCGTGCTCGAGGTGCTCGTAGAGCGGCGCGAGCTGATGACAGTCGAGATGCACGATGCGCCCGCAGCGCTCGCACTTGAAAAGACAGCACGCGGGCGCGCAGCCGTGGGTGCAGAACTGGTAGTACGCGCCCTCGTCGGTCGTGACCTTGTGGACGCTGCCCTGCCGCTCGAGCTTTTCAAGCTGGCGGTAGACCGTGGCGATGCCGATGTGCTCGCCCCGCTCGTGCAGCGCTTCGACGAGCGCGGGGGCGCTCACGGGCGCGTCCGCGCAGGATGAAAGACACTCGAGCACCGCTTTTTGCTGTTTTGTGGTATAGGTCGCCATGCTGGCCTCCTGAATATGAAAATGAAAATCAATTTCAAATTATAGCCGCTCTTTTTGCTTTGTCAAGCCCTGCGCGGCAAATTGGCAAAATATGGCAAGGCGGCCGCGCAAAAAAGCGCCGGACGCTTCAAAGCGTCCGGCGCGCTGCCTGTGTCTCACACCACCTGAAAAAGATAGAATTTGAGATAATCCGTCTCCGGCACGTTCCAGAGGATGGGGTGGTCGCTTGCCTGCGTGCGCGCTTCGATCTGCCGCAGCTCGACGCCCGCGTCCGCGGCGGCGGAGCGCAGCATCCGCTCAAAGCGTTCGGCGGGCATGAAGTGGCTGCACGACGCGGTCGCAAGGTAGCCGCCGCGCGGCAGCAGGCGCATCGCGCGCAGGTTGATCTCCTTGTACCCCTTTTCGGCGTTGTTCGCCGTGCGGCGAGACTTTGTGAACGCCGGGGGATCGAGGATGATGAAGTCATAGGGCTTTTCGTGCGCGGCCTCGAGCTGCGGGAGCAGGTCGAAGACGTCGGCGGCGAGAAAGTCCATTTTGTCCTCAAGGCCGTTGCGCGCCGCGTTCGCGCGCGCCATTTCGATGGCGCTCTCGGACACGTCCACCGCCGTCACGTGCTCCGCGCCGCCTTTGGCAGCGTTGAGCGCGAACGAGCCCGTGTGCGTGAAGCAGTCGAGCACGCGCTTGCCGCGCGCAAGGCGCGCGACGGCGAGACGGTTGAACTTCTGGTCGAGGAAGAAGCCCGTTTTCTGCCCATTTTCGACATCCACGCGGTAAAAAACGCCGTTTTCGCAGATCTCGGTGACGGGACTCTCGGGCGTCTTTTTGCCGGGGAGGGGGAACCAGCCCTTGTTCTGCGTCAGCCCCTCCTTTTCGCGAAGCGCTACGTCGTTGCGCTCGAATAGGCCGTCGATCGTCTCGCCGTCCTGCTCCAGCACCTCGACGATCAGGGGAAAGAGCATGTCCTTGATCTTTTCCATGCCGAGCGAGAGCGTCTGCGTGACGAGCAGATTCTCAAAGCGATCGACCGTCAGGCCGGGGAAGGCGTCTGCCTCGCCGAAGATCAGGCGGCAGCAGCCGGTCTGCCCGTCCATGACCGCCTTGCGGTAGTCCCAGGCGTAGCACACGCGCCGCCGCCAGAAATTTTTGTCGAAGCGGTCGTTCGCATTGCGCGAGACGATGCGCACGCGGAGCTTGCTGAGTCTGCTCAAAAAGCCTGTGCCGAGATACTTGCCCTTTTCCGACACCACATCCACGAGCGCGCCGTTTTCGCACTCGCTCTCGTTCGGCTCGCGGGCAACGTCGGAGTCGTACACCCAGGGATGTCCGCTCTCGAGCCAGCGCGTGCCCTTGGCGGTGACAGTCAGGATCGGATAGTCGCGTGCAGCTTTCATCGGTCAAACTTCCTTCTTCCAGCAGTTTTTTTCATCATACCACAGCGAAAGGCGCGGCACAACTCATTTGTTGAGGAAAAGCAGCCCCGCAAGGCACAGCGCAAGGCCGATGAGCTTGTTGGCCGTGATGGCCTCGTGGTAAAGCAGAAAGCCGAGGATCAGCAGCAGCACGGCGACACAGGCCGCCTGTACGACCGGAAGCGTATTGACCGACCATCCCGCGCGGTAAGCGTAGACATTGCCCGCCTCCATGGCCACGACGATAAAGCCCAGCACGTAGGGCGTCCAGTTCAGGCTCTTCCATTGCTGCACAAGGCCTGCGCTTCCGCGATTGAGCAGGAAGTACAGCGCGGCGGAGAAAACGGCGCCGATGAAATAGGTGATCGTCAGCGCGGCGAAGGGGTCCGCCTTTGCGGGAAGGGATTTCGCGCAGATATGGTAGATGCTGTTGGATACAACAATAAGTACGAGCGGCCAGAGGTAAGCCATGATGAATTCCTCCTTGTTTTTTGCCTGCGGACAGAAAAAAAGCAGCCGGCGATCATGCCTGGCTGCCGGTGGATACCCGCAAGTTTGTTCCAGCTGCTCTCAGTTTATCAGGGCGGAAAACGCTTGTCAAGTGCGGACTTGCGCTGCGCGGACGCGGCGAATCCAACAAATTTTCCGTCCCCAGTTCATACAGCTTGCCGCTTGTATTTTTCCCCGCGGCGTGCTACGATTTAAGTGTCAATCTTTATCCTGTGCGCCGCTCACTGACCGGCGCGGAATGCAATGGAGGGCATGCTATGAAATATCCCAAAACCGGCGAAGAAGTTTATGTCAGCCTGAATCTTTCCAACACCATGCTCACAGGTCTCGGCAAGGGCACGATCACCCGCGAGGACGTTTCTGTGGACTACCTCAAAAAGCTGTTTATGCAGCACGGCGTTATCGTGTCGGCCAAGCCCGAGTACCGCAACATTATGGAGCGCGTGAACAGCACCTATGATCTCGGTCTGGAGATCCCCGAAAAGCTGCAGCTGTTCCAGCTGTCCGAGCAGCATCGCCGTCTGGTGGTCGTGAACATCTCGGGTCTTCAGCGCAAGAACGGCTCGCTGCTGCCGTCCTACACCGAGGAGGAACTGGACGAGGCCACGTTTACGTTCGTCAAGTACTACGTGCAGGGCGAGCATTACGACGAGCTGGTCGAGGAGAACAAGAAGCTGCGCTACGAGCTGGAGCAGGAGATCTCCTGGAGGAACCGCACGGACTCGTAAGCGTTCAGGTTTTCCACAACTTACTTAAATAAAAACGGAAGAGGTTCCCGACAGGAACCTCTTCCGTTTTATCTGTTCAAAAGCCTCGCAGAGTTCCGCGTCCGCAGGCGCGAAATGTTCTTGATTCGTTTTTCGCCGCGGCGTGTACGTGGCGAAAAACACTCTGCGCGAAGTGGAAAACAGTGAAGCGCCGCCTGTGGCGGAAACAGCAAACCGTTTTCGAGGAAGCGGCACAGTTAGCGCGCCTAAATGGACGCGCTAACTGTAATGCCGCGACGGTGTTGTGTCGAATTGGCCGCTTGCAGCGGCCAACCGAGGCACAGAACGCAGCGATACTTTCTCGAAAAAGAGGCTCCGCCTCTTTTTTCGAAATTATTTTTCCTCGAGTAAACCCTTGAAGCTCGCGGCAAGGCCGGCAAGGCTCTGGATCTCGCTGGGGACGATGATCTTCGTCGCCTGACCGTCGGCAGCCTTCTCGAACGATTCGAGCGCCTTGATCTTGACGACCTGATCGTTGGGGTTGGCCTCGTTGAGCATCTTGATGGAGTCGGCGAGCGCCTTCTGCACGTTCAGGATGGCCTGCGCTTCACCCTCGGCCTTGAGGATGGCGGCCTGACGCTCGGCCTCGGCCTTGAGGATGGCCGCCTGCTTTTCGGCGTCCGCGCGCAGGATGGTGGACTGCTTTTCGCCCTCGGCCACGAGGATCTGGGACTGCTTCTGGCCCTCGGCCTGCAGGATGGACTCGCGGCGCTCGCGCTCGGCCTTCATCTGCTTTTCCATCGCGTTCTGGATCTCACGCGGCGGCAGAATGTTCTTGAGCTCCACGCGGTTGACCTTGATGCCCCACGGGTCGGTCGCCTCGTCAAGGATGGAGCGCATCTTGGCGTTGATGACATCGCGGCTCGTGAGCGACTGGTCAAGCTCCATATCGCCGATGATGTTGCGCAGCGTCGTCGCCGTAAGGTTTTCGATGGCGTTCATCGGGTGCTCCACGCCGTAGGTATAGAGCTTGGGGTCGGTGATCTGGAAGTAGATGACCGTGTCGATCTGCATGGTGACGTTATCCTTGGTGATGACGGGCTGGGGGTCGAAGTCGGCCACCTGCTCCTTGAGACTGACCTTCTTCACGACGCGCTCGATAAACGGGATCTTGAGGTGCAGGCCCACGCCCCACGTGGCGCTGTACGCGCCGAGACGCTCAACGACGTAGGCGCGCGACTGCTGCACGATCTGGATGTTCGAAACGAGCACCAGCAGCACCAGCAGGATCAGAACGCCGATACCGATATAACCTAACCATTCCATACTTCTCTTTCCTCCTGTTTTTTGATTGTTGTATTTTGAGTTATTTGCTTTCCTTCGTTTCGCGGACGTAAAGCTTTACGCCCTCCATCCGGATGATCTTTGCCATTTTGCCCTTTTCAATGACTTCGCCGTTTTCGCTGCGGGCCGTCCACGTTTTTCCGTCAATGTACACGGCGCCCGTGGCGTTTTCGTTGTCCACCGTCTCCGTCACCTTGGCCATGTGGTGCAGCACGCGGTCGGCGTTCGTGGGGACAATGGTCTTGTCCAGCATTTTCCTTGCCAGCGGCCGCGTGGCGGTCAGCGCAAGGATAGACACCGCCAGAAACACCACAAATTGCAGCCACAGCACCGCGCCCAGCTCTGTGACGATCAGCGCGGCGACCGCGCCCGCCACGAACCAGATCGATACCAGCCCCGCCGTCGCCGCCTCGGCGATGCCGAAGACGATGATCGCGGCGATCCAGATAATGGTCATCATTTCATCTGCTCCTCCTTTCAAGCTCTGCATACAGTAGACGTATGCCGGCCCCAGCATCACGATGACCGCCAGCAGCATGATGCCGATGCTCTTGTTGTAGGGCGACAGGTTCGCGTACAGGCCTGCAAGCTCGCCGCCAAGCGTGCGCATGGAGAGCTTCGCCGCTTCCCGCGGCGGCTCGCCCGGCGCGGGGACTTCTTCTTTGAACAGCTCGTCCATCGTCACACCGTAGCAGTTGCAGATGAAGATGATCTTCTCCATTTCGGGGTAGCCGCGGCCCGACTCCCAGCGCGAGACCGACTGGCGTGAGACTTGCAGCTGCTCGGCAAATTCCTCCTGCGTCAGCCCGCTGCGTTTGCGGACCTCCTGGAGCCGCTCGCCAAATGCCATTGCGTTCCCTCCGTTTCTCTGTCTGAGGATAAGATAGCAAAACCGCGCGTCCATTTCCAGCAACTTTAGTGTTGCATTCCGTATTTTTTCGAAAAATTTCGCGCAAGTTTGATGTTACATCCATGTGACAGCGCGCTTTCCGCGCTGTTTTTCCTATTGTACCACACGCTCCACCGCTTTACCATGCTTATTTTGACGCGGCGATTGCCTTTTTTGTTCCCATCCGCTATACTAAAGTCAAATCATTTTTTCGGGAGCGTTATTATGCTGGAATTTGTCATTCCCTGCCTCTTGGGCCTTGAGAGCTTAGTGGGCGATGAGATCAAAAAGCTGGGGCTTTCTGATGTGCGCGTCGAGAACGGCCGCATTCTCTGCTGCGGCGAAGCGCGCGACATCGCGCGCCTCAACCTCAACCTGCGCTGCGGCGCGCGCGTCATTCTGGTTCTGCACAAGTTCCGCGCGACGGATTTTGAATCGCTCTTTCAGGGCGTGCGCGCGGTGCATTGGGAGGACTGGATCCCGCGCGAGGGAGAATTCCCCGTTGTGGGCTATTCCATCAACTCAACGCTCCACTCCGTGCCCGCGTGCCAGTCGATCGTGAAAAAAGCGGTCGTTGACCGCCTGAGCGCGGCCTACGGCATCGCGCAATTCCCCGAAACGGGGCGGCGCTATCAGGTGCGCTTTTCCGTCATGAAGGACGAAGTCACTGTCGGGCTCGACACCTCGGGCGAGGGGCTTTACAAGCGCGGCTACCGCGCCCACGGCGTGGCCGCCCCGCTCCGCGAAACGCTCGCCGCCGCGATGGTCAAGCTCTCGCACTACAATGGGCGCGACCCGTTCTGTGATCCGTTCTGCGGCAGCGGCACGATCGCCATCGAGGCGGCGCTCATCGCGCGCAACCGCGCGCCGGGCCTGAACCGTGGCTTTGCCGCCCAGCACTGGGCCACGCTCGACAAGCGGATCTGGCTCGACGCAGCCGACGAGGCCATGGATAACGAGTTCCACGGAAACTACGAGATCTGGGGCGGCGACATCGACCCCGACGCCGTTGCGCTCTCGCGCCACAACGCGGAACTGGCTGAGGTGGACGACATCGTCAAGTTCGAGGTCGATGACGCCACGCGCTTCCACTGGGGCGGGCTCTATGGCCGCATCGTAACGAACCCGCCCTACGGTGAGCGGCTGCTTGAGCGCGAGGAGGCGGGCGAGCTGTACAAAGCCTTCGGCCGGGCGATGGACAAGCTGCCGGACACGTGGCGGGTCTACGTGCTGTCGTCACATCCCGACTTTGAGCGCTGCTACGGCCGCACGGCGGACAAGCGGCGCAAGCTCTACAACGGCATGCTCAAGTGCGATCTGTTTATGTACGGCAAGCGGCTGTGAGGATCTGAAAAGGGCGCGGGTCTCCGATCGGAGGCCCGCGCCCTGATATCTTCGCCCCTGCTCAGCCGGCGTAGGGCTGGCTGCTCTCGATATAGATCCCGCGGCTGTTGGACCAGCCGACATTGAAGCCCAGCACCTGCGCAAGATCGCGCAGCTTATAGTAGGTGTAGCCGCCGCCCTGATCGTCCGTCAGCGTGATGGCGGTGAAGGGAATGCTCTGGCCATAGATCTTCGTTGCGGCAGAGGAAAGCTGATAGCGGCGGTCGCCGGAGAACGGCGTCTGCATCTCGGTGCCGTTGGGGGTATAGGACGCCTGCGGAACGATGACCACGCTGCCGTCCCACTCCACGCCGAACTGCGCCGCCGAGCCGCTGAGGACGGAGGCGATGTCGCGCAGGCGGACATAGTTCGTCTCGCCGCCGTCCGCACCGTGGAGAGCGTAGGTCTGGAGCGTGACCGTGCGGCCGTCGATCTCGACCGTCTGCCGGCGCACAAGCGCCGTGCCGCTGGTGGGGATATTTTCCGGCGTGACCGTGCCGAGCGTCTTATGCACGGGCTGAGCGGACTGCGAGGTGGAGAAGTAGTAGGTGCCGGCGGGCAGGGCAAGATAGTCGATGCTCACAGCGCCGCCCTCCACCGTAACGCCTGCGCCCGTCACGTACTGCGTGAGCGCGGCAGGGAAGGTAAAGCGGTAGGTCATGACCATGCCCTCGAGCAGCGCGTCGATCTGCTCGGCAGAGTAGCTCGGCAGCTGCTCGGCAAGCTTGTGTTTGATCGCGCCGCGCCGGTCGGTCTGCGCGTTCTGCACGGTGAGCGTCAGTCCGCCGTCCGAGGCGAGAGCGAGCGTGACGGCGCCGGGCGTCGCCGCGCCGCTGACATCGGCGATCTCCGCGGAGACCTCGGCAAAGATGCGGTTGAACTCGTCGGCGTTGGCAAACGATTCGCTCGCCTCATCGCCATAGTAGCCGCGCCCCTGATAGACAAAGTAGGAAAAATCGTTTTCCGCCATCTCGTCGCGCATGTCCATCGCGTTGACGAGCTGCTCGGAAAAGCCGAACTTGGCCTCTACCGTGCCGCTGCCGTCGGCGTTCAGCGCCGTTTCCGCCGTCTGACACATGCAGCCGCCGAGGATGCCCGCAAGCATCGCCAGCGCCAGCGCTGCCGTTAAAAATTTTTTCATCGTATCCCGCTCCTTTGCAAAGTAAGTTCTTTTGCTGTCAATTTTACACGAATTTCCTCCCGATTGCAAGCGAGGCAGCCCGTTTGCTGCCGGAAATTTCAGGAAATTTACAATTTTTTCGAAAGGGCGGCGCGTTTTTTCGGAAAAGCGCTTGACTTCCTTCCGTTTTTTTGTATAATAATAGGGCTTGCGGCCTGTCCGCAGGCAAAAATCCTTGCTCACGCGGTCTGCGTGGGCCATCAGTCCAGAAGGAGGTGCAACCAAGAATGGCTAAGATTTCCGCAAACTATGAGGTCGTTTTCATCATGGACGGCAGACTGCCCGAAGAGCAGGTCGCCGCTCTGACCGAAAAGTTCAAGACCCTCGTGGAGCAGAACAGCACGGCTATGGAGGTTGAGGAGTGGGGCAAGCGCAAGCTGGCCTACGCCATCAACTACATCACCGAAGGCTACTATGTTCTGATCTCCTTCACGAGCGCGCCCGATTTCCCCAAGGAATTGGACCGTATCCTCGGCATTACCGATGGTATCATCCGCTCCATGATCGTCTGCAAGGGCGAGTAAGGAGGGCAACGCTATGTTGAACCGTATCGTCATCATGGGTAGACTTACCCGTGATCCCGAGCTGCGCCGCACGCAGAACGGCACGGCGGTGACGTCCTTCTCCGTCGCGGTGGACCGCGACTTCAAGAGCCGCGAGAGCGGCGAGAAGGCCACCGATTTCATCGACGTAGTCGCTTGGCGCCAGACCGCAGAGTTCGTCTGCCAGTACTTCACCAAGGGCCGCATGGCCGTGGTCGAGGGCCGGCTTCAGATCCGCGACTGGAAAGACAAGGATGGCAACAACCGCCGCAGTGCGGAAGTGGTTGCCGACAACATTTATTTCGGCGACAGCAGGCGCGATGGCCAGCAGTCGGGCGGCGATTACGCGCCCCCCGCCTACGGCTCTCCCGCCGAGAGCTACACCGCCCCCGCAGGCGGCGGCTTTGCCGAAATCGAAGAGGACGGCGAGCTGCCGTTCTGATGAGGGTACGAAAGCCCCAATTCTGATAAGGAGGAAACATCCATGGCTATGGAACGCGAAAACAGAGCCCCTCGCGCCGGCGGCCCGAACCGCAAGCGCAAAAAGGTGTGCCAGTTCTGCGTTGACAAGTGCGAGTATATCGACTATAAGGACGCCGCCAAGCTGCGCCGCTTCATCTCCGAGCGCTCCAAGATCCTGCCCCGCAGGACCACGGGCACCTGTGCGATGCACCAGCGCCAGCTGACCGAGGCGATCAAGCGCGCCCGTCAGATCGCTCTGCTCCCCTTCGTCACCGAATAAGGAACAACGATTTGAAAAGAGCTGTCCGAAAGGACAGCTCTTTTTTACGCGCCCATGGGGCGCGGGGTGCAGCCCGAAGGGGCTGTTTCTTTATTTCTCCCGCACTGTGCGGGAGTGCGCATGAAGGGGGATATTCTCTCACGTGAGAGAATGGCCCCCTTTTGCCGCACCCTGCGGGCACGTAGGGAAAAGGATGCAGCGCCATCAGCGCTGCATCCTCCCGTGCTTGCGCGGAGACGGCGGGTGTGTTATACTCTATAAAAACGCAGCAAAGAGGAGCCGTTTTATGAACTTTCCCTGCCTTGTGCTCGATCACGACGACACTGTGGTCAACTCCACCGCGACGGTGCACTATCCCTGCTTTGCCGAGTATACGGCGAAGTTTTTCCCCAAAGCAAAGCGCTACACGCTGGAGGAATACGTTCTAAAAAACTTTGACCCCGGCGTGTACGACTTTTTCCATGGAGAGGTCGGCATGACCGAGGAGGACATGAAGCACGAGCAGGCATACTGGCACGAATACGTCCAGCACCACGTGCCGCAGGCCTACGATGGGATACGCGACATTCTGTGGGACTACGTACACGCGGGCGGCACGATCTGCGTTGTGTCGCACTCGCTCTCGCCGAACATTCTGCGCGACTATCGCGAAAACAGGCTCCCGGAGCCAAAGCTCGTCTACGGCTGGGAGGTGCCAAAGGACCGGCGCAAGCCCCAGCCGCACGCGCTCTATGATATCATGGAAAGGCTGCACTTTGCACCCGGCGAGATACTCGTGCTCGACGATTTGAAGCCCGGATACGACATGGCGAAGGCCGCGAACGTGCGCTTCGCCGCCGCAGGCTGGTCGAACGACATCCCCGCAATCGAAGCGTTCATGCGCAGAAACTGCGACCTGTATTTTAAGACCGTCGAAGCGTTCGGCGACTATCTTCTGCACGGAAAGGAAGCGTAACTATGGCTAAGCGCATCACGAAGATCGTCCTCACGGGCGGCCCCGCGGCGGGCAAAACGACGCTCGTGAGCCGCGTGCTCAAAGAGTTCAAGCAGGAGGACGGCTGGCGCGTCATCACGATCCCCGAGACGGCGACGGAGCTGATCTCCGGCTTTGGCATCAAGCCGTTCGGCGGCTGCATGTCGATGCTGGCGTTTCAGGATTTTGTCGTAGCCGACCAGATACACAAGGAGAAACTTGCCCTCGCCGCGGCAGAGCTCGTGCCGGAGGAGAACGTTCTCATTCTGTATGACCGCGCGCTGATGGACGACAAGGCCTACGTGTCGGACGAGGAGTTCGCGCAGGTCATCGCGCGCTTTGACGGGCGCACAGAGGAGCGCGTGCTCGCCAATTACGACATGGTGCTGCACCTCATCACCTGCGCCAAGGGCGCGGAGTTTGCCTATGATCTGGGCAACAGCGCGCGCACGGAGTCGATCGAATACGCACGCGAGATGGACGACCGCACGCTGCGCGCGTGGAGCGCGCACCCGAACCTGCGCATCATCGACAATGACATCAACTTCAACAACAAGATCGAGCGCGCGCTGCGCGAGATCTACCGCGCCGTGGGCGAGGTGGAGCCGATGGCAAAAAAGCGCAAATACCTCATCGCCATGCCTGATATGGCCGCCTTTGCACGCGAGCACCGCGCCGCGGCCATCGACATGACGCAGACCTATCTGGTGCTGACGAACCCGAGCATCGAGCGCCGCGTGCGCATGCAGAAAAACGGCGCGGAGACGCTGTACTTCTACACGGAAAAGCATCTGATGCCGGACGGCGCCAAGTGGGACACGGAGCGCCCCATCTCCGAAAAGCAGTATGAAAAATATCTGCTTGAGCAGGACAAGGCGCTCACGCCCGTGCGCAAGACGAAGTACCGCTTTATCAGCGGCGATCACCGCTGCGAGATCGACGTGTATCCGTTCTGCACAGACCGCGCCATCCTCTTTTCCTATGGGGAGGATGCGGCGGTGCTGCCGGAGGATATCGTCGTGCTGCGCGAGGTGACGGGCGAGCGCGCATACAAAAACCGTGCGCTCGCGGCCTCTCAGACCCTGTGAGGGAGAGCGGCATGAAACGAAAACGACCGCCAAAGGCGGCCGTTTTCCCATATCAGTCAGCGTCTCAGGCCGGCCGGCGGTCCGCCATGGGCTTGACGTATTTTTTGTAGCAGTAGAAGAAGTACGCGATCTCCGCAGCGCCGGTGATGAGCCAGGAGAAGGGGTAGAGCAGGTACAGCGAGCCAAGCGTGTGGAAATGGGCAAAAACCGTGTAGATCCAGACGATGCGGAACACGCAGGAGCCGAGGAAGACGAAGACCATCGGCACAAGGCCCTTGCCAAGCCCGCGCGAGGCGGCGGTGGTGCAGTCCATCAGCGCAGAGACCGGGAAGGAAAAGCACATGACGGCGATGCGCTCAAGCCCCGCGTCGATCACGGCAGCCTCGGGAGAAAAAAGCGCGAGGAACTGCCGCCCGAACAGCAGGAACAGAGCGCCGAACACGGCGGCGGCCAGTGCGGAATAGCCCAGCGTGAGAAAATAGCTCCTGCGCACGCGGTCAGGCTTGCCCGCACCGTAATTCTGCCCGACGAAGCTTGAACAGGCGATATAAAATGCGTTCATCACGGAATAGACGAGGTTATCAACGTTGCCGGCGGCGGAGTTGCCCTCGACCACGACGGTGCTGAAGGAGTTGACGCCCGCCTGAATGAAGAGGTTCGCCACCGAAAAAATGGCGTTCTGCAAACCCGCGGGCACACCGATGGCGAGCACGTGCAGCGCCTTATCCTTGTGGATGCGCAGCGCGCGCGGGGAAAGCGCATAGATATCTCCGCTTTTCATCAGCGCGCGCACGATCAGCAATGCCGAAACGCACTGCGAAAGCATGCTGGCCCACGCCACGCCGTCGGTCGCCATGCCGCAGCCGATGACGAAGATCAGATCGAGCGCGACATTCAGCGCGCCGGCGACGGAAAGGCAGATCAGCGGCGTTTTCGTATCGCCCACGGCGTTGAACACGGCGTTGCCGAAGTTATAAAGCGCGGTGGCCGGCATGCCGAGGAAATAGATGCGCATATAGAGCGCCGCGCCGTCGAGCAGGTCGGGCCGCGTGCCCAGAAGCTCCAGCAGCGGGCGGGAAAAGAACTGCCCCAGCGCCAAAATCAGGAAGCCGGCCAGCAGACACACGAGCGCCGCGGTGTGCACCGACTCGCGCACGTTCTTTTCGCTGCGTGCGCCGAAGTGCGTGGCGACGAGCACATTGACGCCGCTGCCCAGCCCCATGAGAAAGCCGGTGAACAGAAACACCAGCGTGGACGTGGAGCCGACCGAGCCCATGGCGCCGGCGCTTGCAAAGCGCCCGACGACCGCAAGATCGGTCATACTGAAAAGCATCTGCAGCAGATTGGTCAGCATCAGCGGCAGGGAAAAGCGCACGATCTGACGGCCGAGGCGGCCCTCCGTCATATCGAGCGCGGCGGTGTGCGCCATGGCACGCTCACGCTCCTTTCTTCACCCATTTTCTCTCAAAGTCCTATTCTTATAGCACACTTCCCCGCGCTTTGCAAGCCCATTTTTCGCCGCGCGGAAAAATGCAGGAAAAAAATCCGTAATTTTTTTAAAAAAGTGCCGGGTGGCGCGGAAAAAAGCTTGCAATCGACAGGAAACTGTGGTAGTATAGCATCGTTATGGATGCAGGAGACGCAAGAGTGGACCGTTTGGCCCGCTCTTTCTTTTGCAAATTTCAGAAAAAACACGGACTGCGAGGGATACAATGAAAAAAGTGACCGAGGTCGTGCGCGAGCTGGCTCTCCCCGTTGTGGAGGAGCAGGGCTGCCGGCTGTGGGACGTGGAATATGTCCGCGAGGCGGGGCAGTGGTACCTGCGCGTGTATATCGACAAGGACGGCGGCGTGAACATCCTTGACTGCGAGGCCATTTCCCGCGTGCTGAGCGATATTTTAGACGAGGCCGACCCCATCGAGTCGAGCTATATCTTTGAGGTCGCGTCCGCCGGCGCGGAGCGTCCGCTCAAGCGGCCGGGCGATTTTGAGCAGTTCATCGGTTCTCCCGTGCTGCTCAAAACCTATAAAAGCGTGGACGGGCGCAAGGAATTTGCCGGCGATCTGGCCGGATATGAAAACGGCGATGTGACGCTGCGCATCGGCGGGGAGGAACGGCGCTTTGCAAAGGAAGCGATCGCGCTCGTGCGCCTGCGCTGTGATTTTTGACACGGAACCACCATACTTTTTTACTATACGATATAAGGAGCATGACCCATGAAATGTGATGAGATCTTCGCAGCGCTTGCGATGCTGGAAAAGGAACGCGGCATTTCCCAGAGCTTTATGATGGAAAAGATCGTGCAGGCGCTCACGACTGCCTACAAGCGCGACCACGAGGGCGTGGAAAATGTGATCGTGGACGTGGACGAGGGTAAGCGCGAGCTGAAAATGTTCGTGCAGAAGGAGGTCGTGGACGAGGTCGAGAATCCCGGCACGCAGATAAGCGTGGAGGATGCGAAGGCTATTTCCGCCAAGTATGCGGCGGGCGACATCGTCAACCTTCCCGTGGACAACATCGAGTTCGGCCGCATCGCGGCGGGCAACGGCAAGCAGGTCATCATTCAGGGCCTGCGCGAGGCTGAGAGCGGCATGGTCTACGACGAATACAACTCCAAGCAGAATGAGATCCTGACCGGCGTCGTCACGCGCATCGACCCGCGCACGGGCAACGCCTCGCTGCGCATCGGCACGGGCGCGGAGGCAACGGACGCGGTCCTGCTCGCCGGCGAGCAGGTCAAGGGCGAGACGCTCGTGGAGGGTCAGCGCATCAAGGTCTACCTCGTTGACGTGCGCCGTCAGTCGAGAGGTCCGCAGGTCATCATCTCCCGCACACATCCGGGTCTTGTCAAGCGCCTGTTTGAGCTGGAGGTGCCCGAAATTTACGACGGCACCGTTGAGATCCGCTCCATCGCCCGCGAGGCCGGCTCCCGCACGAAGATGGCGGTGTGGAGCAACGAGCCGAACGTCGATCCCATCGGCGCGTGCGTCGGCCCCCACGGCCAGCGCGTGAACAACATCGTTGAGGAGCTGCGCGGCGAAAAGATCGACATCATCAAGTACAGCGACGATCCGGCGGAGTATATCGCCGCGGCGCTCGCGCCCGCAGACGTGATCGACGTGCGTCTGGCAGCCGAAGGCAAGGCCTGCCGCGTCATCGTGCCGGACGACCAGCTGTCGCTGGCCATCGGCAAAGAGGGCCAGAACGCGCGCCTTGCCGCGCGTCTCGTCGGCTACAAGATCGACATCAAGCCCGCGAGCTATAAAGAGGAAGAATAATTCAAAAATGTGCAGCGCACATTTTTGAGCTTGGATCTGCGCCGTGCGCGGCGCAGATAAGTCCGAGGCGCTGAAAGCGTCAAAGAGGAGGGCGGCTCATGCAGAAAGTGAAAAAGCTCCCGCAGCGCCAGTGCGTGGGCTGCCGCGAGATGAAGGACAAGCGCGCGCTCATCCGCGCCGTCAAATCGCCGGAGGGCGAGGTGTCGCTCGACTTCACAGGCAAAAAGCCCGGGCGCGGCGCCTATGTCTGCCCAAACGGCGAGTGTCTCAAGCGGGCGCGCAAGTCCCGCGCGCTCGAGCGCGCGCTGGACACGGCCATCCCCGAGAGCGTCTATGAAGAACTGGAAAAGGAGATGGCAAACGGTGGATAAGCTGCTCAATTTGATCGGCCTTGCCAAAAAGGCCGGGAAGCTGGAGATCGGCGAGGAGCCGGTGGGCGCGGCCGCCCGCGCCAAACACGCAAGGCTGCTGCTGATCGCAAGCGACGCGGCGGACAACACCCGCCGGCGCGCCAAGCATTTCGGCGATGCGGGTGAGTGCATCTGTTTGGAGATCCCCGCGGCAAAGGCCGACCTTGGCCGAGCGCTCGGCCGCCCATTCTGCGCGATGCTGGCAGTGACGGATATCGGCTTTGCCGAGGCCATCGCCAAAAAGCTGGCGGAGCGCGACGAGGCGCATTACGGCGAGGCGGCGAAGCGCCTTGCGATCAAGGCTCAGCGCGCCGCAGAGCGCCGGCAGGAGCTCAAGCAGCACGAAAAGAATCTGCGCGCGGGCAAGAAAAAGTCCAAAGCGCAGGAGAAGGCTCCGCCCGAGCCTGAAAAGCGCGCGGAGGCCGGCAGGGAAGAGAAAAGAGCGCCGCGCCGCGCCGTCAAGCACGGACGCACGCGCGCCGAGCGCGAAAAGGCGCACCGCGCCGCAGACAAACAGCGAAGAGACCGTCGCTTTGCCCATTCCCGCCCCGTGAAAAAGGGGAAGGGCAGCGTAAAGAAAGAGACCCGGCGGACATCACAACACACGGAGGTGCAGTAATTTGCCTACTACTACGAACAAGATCAAGGTATCCGATATGGCAAAGGACTTCGGCATGGCGTCGAAGGACATCCTGAGCGTCCTGAATACCTATACGGACACGCCCAAAAAGCCCTCGCAGGTGTTGTCGGCCGAGGAGGTCTCGCTGCTTTTCGACCACCTGACGCAGAAGCATCAGGTGAAGATTGAGACGATCTACGCCGAGTCAGCGCCCGAGAAGAAGCCCGAGCCGAAGGCGGCTCCCGCCCCCGCACAGGCCGCGGCAAAGCCCGCGCAGCCGCAGGCGAACCGGAGCGCAGCGCCCAAGGCCGCCGCGCCTGCGCAGAACACGCAGCCCCAGCAGCAGGCAAAGCCCAGCAAGTCTACCGCCACGCAGCAGCCTGCAACGCGCGTGCCGGAGAAGAAGATCGTGGATACGCGCAAGGTGACGAACGTCAATCTTGACAAGTATGACGAGAAGCTTCAGGACATGGCCGAGCGCTCCGGCGACCGCCGTGAGATGGAGCGCGGGAACAAGGAAAAATTCCGCAATAACAAGAACCGCGGCGGCCGCCAGCAGCCGTTCTCCGGCAAGCGGAAGCAGGAGGAGGCCGAGAAGATGCGCCGCCTGCAGCTGGAGATCGCAAAGAAGACCCCGCTGACGGTCAAGATCCCCGATGAGATCTCCGTCGGCGAGCTGGCGAGCCGCATGAAGAAGACCGGCGCCGAGGTCGTCAAGTGCCTGATGAAAAACGGCGTGATGGCGTCCCTCTCCCAGATGATCGACTTCGACACCGCGTCCTTTGTCGCCGAAGAGCTCGGCTGCAAGGTCGAAAAGGAAGTCGTCGTGACGATCGAGGAAAAGCTGATCGACGACCACAAGGACAGCGAGGACGAGCTGCAGCCGCGCGCGCCGGTCGTCGTGGTCATGGGCCACGTGGACCACGGCAAGACGTCGCTGCTCGACTATATCCGCAACGCCCACGTCGCCTCCGGCGAGGCTGGCGGCATCACCCAGCATATCGGCGCCTATCAGGTGCAGATCAAGGGCAAGCCCATCACCTTCCTCGATACCCCGGGTCACGAGGCGTTCACCTCCATGCGCGCCCGCGGCGCGATGATCACGGATATCGCCATCCTCGTCGTTGCGGCGGAGGACGGCATCAAGCCGCAGACCGTGGAGTCCATCAACCACGCCAAGGCCGCCGAGATCCCCATCATCGTGGCCATCAACAAGATGGATAAGCCCGACGCCAATCCCGAGCGCATCAAGCAGCAGCTGACCGAGTACGGCCTTGTGGCCGAGGACTGGGGCGGCGACACGATCATCTGCCCCATCTCCGCCAAGACCGGCATGGGCATCGACAACCTGCTTGAAATGGTCGCGCTGACCGCCGAGGTCGCCGAGCTGAAGGCCAACCCCAACCGCGCCGCGTCCGGCGCTGTGGTCGAAGCGCGACTCGACAAGGGCCGCGGCCCGATCGCAACGCTGCTCGTCCAGAACGGCACGCTCCATCAGGGCGACATCATCATCGCCGGCACGGCCGTCGGCCGCGTGCGCGCGATGATGAGTGACAAGGGACAGAAGCTCACGAGCGCGGGTCCCAGCGTGCCGGTGGAGATCACGGGTCTTGGCGAAGTGCCCGAGGCCGGCGCACACTTCAACGCCGTGGCCGACGAGCGCCTTGCCCGCGAGCTTGTCGAGCAGCGCAAGGAGGAGGAAAAGCGCAAGGCGAACGCCCCCATCACCAAGGTCTCTCTCGAGGATCTCTTCAGCCAGATCCAGGCGGGCGAGATGAAGAACCTCAACATCATCGTCAAGGCGGACGTCATGGGCTCGGTCGAAGCGGTCAAGGCGTCGCTTGAGAAGATCTCTAACGACGAGGTTCGCGTGCGCGTCATCCACGGCGCGGTCGGCGCGATCAACGAGAGCGACGTGATGCTCGCGGCCACCTCGAACGCCATCATCGTTGGCTTCAACGTCCGTCCCGACGCCGCGGCGCGTGACAGCGCGGCGCGCAACCACGTCGATATGCGTATGTACCGCGTCATCTATGACGCCATCGACGAGATCGAGGCCGCGATGAAGGGTATGCTCGCGCCGAAGTTCCGCGAGGCCGTCATCGGTCACGCCGAGATCCGCCAGACCTACAAGGTCTCGTCCGTCGGCACCGTCGCGGGCTGCTATGTCACCGACGGCAAGATCCAGCGCGCGTGCGACGTGCGCATCGTGCGCGACGGCATTGTCGTCCACGAGGGTCACCTTGCCTCGCTCCAGCGCTTCAAGGACTCCGTCAAGGAGGTCGCGCAGGGTTACGAGTGCGGCCTGAGCTTTGAGAAGTACAACGACATCAAGGTCGGCGACGTGGTCGAGGCTTATATCATGGAGCAGATCGAACAGTAAGACAAGATGTGCCTTTCGGTAGGGGCGGGCGTTCGCCCGCCCCTACCTTTTTCCAAAGGAGGAATCAAAATGGCAAGCAATCGCATTGGACGCATCAATGAAGAGATCCAGCGCGAGCTGAGCGCGCTGATCCGCACGCTCAAGGACCCGCGCGTTCAGAGCGGCATGGTGACCATCACCCATGTGGACACGACGAGCGATCTGCGCTATTCGCGCATTTACGTGAGCGTTCTGGAAAAGTCGCTTGAAAAGGACGTGATCCGCGGACTCAAAAGTGCGGCAGGGTATCTGCGGCGTGAGCTGGGCGCGAACATGGCGCTGCGCTACACGCCGGAGCTGCAGTTCATCGCGGACGATTCCATTGAGTACGGCGCGCACATTCTGGAACTGCTGCGCGACCCAAATGTGGTCAAGCCCGCCAACCCCGAAAACGACAAGCTGAACACGGAGGACGAGCAGGAATGACCGTTTCCGAAGTCGCGGCCTATCTCCGCGCGCATGACAAGTACCTCATCCTCACCCACCGCCGCCCGGACGGCGACACCATCGGCTGCGCGGCGGCGCTGTGCGCCATGCTGCGCCAGATGGGCAAGACCGCGGGCGTGCTCTACAACCGCGAGACGACGGAGCACTTCGAGCAATATGTCGAGGAGTATTGGGTCGCGGACGATTTTGACTATGAGACGGTCGTCTCCGTTGACCTCGCCGCGCTGAGCCTGTTCCCCGACAACGCCGAGATGTTCAAGACGCGCGTGGATCTCGCCATCGACCATCACCCGAGCTACGAGGGCTTCGGCAAGGAGAGCTGCGTGCGCCCCGAGTGCGCCGCCTGCGGCGAAATTCTGTGCGAACTCGCGCAGGAGCTTGGCCAGCTGACGAAAGCGGTCGCGCTGCCGCTCTACGTGGCCGTCGCAACCGATACGGGCTGCTTTGTCTACTCGAACGTCACGGCGAACACGCACCGCGTGGCCGCCGCGCTGATGGAGACCGGCATCGACTACCGCGCGGCCAACAAGCTGCACTTCCGCACGAAGAGCAAAAAGCGTCTCGCGCTTGAGGGCGAGCTGCTGCGCACGATGGAGTTCTACGACGGGGACCGCGTCGTCATCGTTGCGGTGCCGCAGTCGCTGCAGCAGCGCATGGCGCTGTCCGAGGCGGATATGGAGGATCTCGCATCCCTCGGCGGGCTGGTCGAGGGCACGGACTGCGCCGTGACGATGAAGGAAACGAAAGACGGCGCGTGGAAGGTCAGCGTGCGCACGGGCGCGCGCGTCAATGCGACGCGCGCCTGCGCAAAGCTCGGCGGCGGCGGACACCGCGCAGCCTCCGGCTGCCTCATTGAGCATGCGGACTATGAGACGGCGCGCGCCATGATCCTAAACGCCATCGCCGAAGCAGTGGCGGAGGATACGCCATGAGCGTTACGTTTCGCAAGGCGGGACAGGACGATCTGGACACAGTCAGCCGCACCTATGAGCATATCCACACAGAGGAAGAGCACGGCCGCACCACGACCGGCTGGAAACGCGGCGTTTATCCCACACGCGCCACGGCGGAGGCCGCGCTCGCGCGCGGCGACCTCTTCGTGCAGGAGGAAGATGGCCGGATCGTCGGCGCCGGTATCCTGAACCAGATCCAGGTGGATGTGTACGCCGGCGCGCCGTGGCACTATGCTGCAGCGGATGAAGAGGTCATGGTGCTGCACACGCTGGTGATCGATCCCGCGGTGAAGTCGCGCGGTCTCGGCCGCGCGTTTCTGGGATATTATGAGCAGTATGCCCGCGGCCGCGGCTGCCGGTATCTTCGCATTGACACGAACGAACGCAACACGCGCGCCCGCGCGCTTTACCGCGCTCTGGGCTACGCGGAGATCGGCACTGCGCCGTGCACCTTCAACGGGCTTGAGGATATTCAGCTCGTTCTGCTGGAGAAGGCGCTGCCTTGCGATTGACGGCAAAGGAGAACGCTTATGCCCAACGGCATTATCATCATTGACAAACCCGCTGGCTGGACGAGCATGGATGTGTGCGTCCCACGCGGTCGATGACCGCGCGGGAACCCTATGATCAAAAAAGATGAGGGCAAAGTGAATTCGCCCTCATCCAAGGTTTTGCCTGCCGGCAAAACGCTTGTACGGCGCAAAAGCGCCGAAGGCTTGGCGCAAAGGAGAACGCTTATGCCCAATGGCATTATCATCATCGACAAACCCGCTGGCTGGACGAGCATGGACGTGTGCGCCAAGCTGCGCGGCATCCTGCATGAAAAGCGCGTCGGCCACGCCGGAACGCTCGACCCCATGGCGACGGGCGTGCTGCCCGTGTTCGTCGGACAGGCGACGAAGGCCGTCTCCTTTGCCGAGGGCGGGCAAAAGGTCTACGAGGCCGTTTTACAGCTCGGCCTTGTGACCGACACGCAGGATACGACCGGCGAAACGCTCGAAGAGCGCGCCGTGACCGTCACGGAGGACGAGGTGCGCGCGGCGCTGCCGCGCTTTCTCGGCGAGATCGAGCAGATCCCGCCGATGTACTCGGCCATCAAGGTAAACGGCCAGAAGCTCTACGACCTCGCCCGTCAGGGTCGTGAGGTCGCGCGCAAGCCGCGCATGATCACGGTCTTCGACCTTGCGCTGACGCAGAATTTGGGAAACGGGCAGTACGCCCTGCGCGTCGTGTGCTCGAAGGGCACCTACATCCGCACGCTGTGCCACGATCTCGGTCAGGTGCTCGGCTGCGGCGGCTGTATGGCGGCGCTGCGCCGCACGGAGGCGTCGAACTTTCGCATCGACGAGGCCGTGACGCTCGAGGACGTGCAGCGCGAGGGCGAGGCCCTGCTCCGCCCCACGGACAGCCTGTTCCGGCAGTATCCGACCTACACCATCCAGAGCGCCGGACAGGAGCGCAAATGCCTCTGCGGAAATCCCCTGTGCGCAAAGCTGCCCGACGGGCTGTACCGTGTCTACGGACGTGATGGAACGTTCCTTGCGCTCTCGGAGGCGAGAGACGGCCTTCTCACCTCGAAACGAAATTTTTTCAGTGTGTGACGCTGACGCAAAAAAGGAAAGCGAAACTATGAATGGATCCACAGTCATCGCCCTGGGCTTTTTCGACGGGGTGCATATCGGACACGGCGCGCTGCTCAAAATGGCGGTGCGCCGCGCGCAGGAGCGCGGCTGCCGCTCGGCAGCCTTCACGTTCGACCGCTCGCCGCGCGAATTCGTCACGGGTAAGCCCGTGCCGCTGCTGACGACACCGCCTGAGCGCGCGGACATCATCCGCACGCGCTACGGCGTGCAGGACGTGTTTGTCGAGCCGTTCGACCAAAGCATGATGACGATGCCGTGGGAGGATTTTATCGCGGAGCTGCTCGTCAAGAAGTATCGCGCGGCGCATCTTGTCGCGGGACACGACTTCCGCTTCGGCCACAAGAACGAGGGCGATGTGGAAAAGCTCAAGCGCTACTGCGCCGCCCACGGCCTCGGCTGCGACGTGATAGCGCGCGTGGAGTTGGACGGCGTGACCGTCTCCTCGAGCTATATCCGCACGCTGCTGGAAAACGGCGAAGCCGAACGCGCCCGGGAATTTCTCGGACATCCCTACGTGCTCGGCGGCACGGTGCGCCACGGGCGCGGCATCGGCAGAACACAGCTTTTCCCCACGGTGAACCTTGCGCCGCAGGAGGGAAAGCTCCTGCCGCGCTACGGCGTGTATGCCACGCGCGTGCTGCTCGCGGATGGGCGTGCGTTTACAGGCGTGACGAATGTCGGCGTTCGTCCGACAGTCGGCGGCGAGGGTGTGACGGTGGAGACATATCTGCTGGACTTCTCCGGCGACCTCTACGGGCAAACGCTGCGCGTGGAGTTCTACCGCTTTCTCCGCCCTGAGCAGCGCTTTTCCTCCACACAGGAGCTGCACGACAGGATCGCGCGCAACGCCGACGAGGCCCGCGCTTATTTTGCATAAACCGACCCGAAAGAACGGCGAGATCGCCGTTCTTTTTTTGCGCCCCGCGTTTCCGACCGTTTTCTCCTGCCGCTGCGCTTACAATGAGGGAACAACGCACAAGGAGGGGACGAGCTGTGAGGGTGATCGAACGGCTGCGCAGCAGAGAATGGTCGGGAAGGGTCGTAGACTGCGCGCTGCGCTTTGTGCTGGCGGCGGTGCTGTCCGGCGCGCGGGTATTCGGCGGCTACGCGCCGCTGGCGCTCGGGCTGACGGCCGCGGCGGGAAACGGCGCGGCGGGGCTTTCGGCCATGCTGGGCGCGGCGGCGGGGGCGTTCGTCTTTTTGCCGTTTTCCCATGCGCTGCGCACGGCGGCGGCGGGCGTGCTGATCTTTACGGCGAACAACGCATTCTATGATCTGAACATCTGCCGAAAGCGCGCATTTCTGCCATTGCTGACGGCGGCAATGATGCTTTCGGTGGAATTTGTCTATGTGCTGCGCGATCCGGCGGGCGAGGCGGCAAACTGCCTTGTGAGCCTGCTGCTGGCAGCGCTTGGCGCGATGAGCGCCCGCGCGCTGCTCACGCCCGGCGAGGGAGAGCACCCGTTTGCTTCGCTTTTTGTGCTGCTGGGCGTACTGATGGCCTTCGCCTCCTATCAGACGGCAAACGGCTTTGCGCCGGGGCGCATCGCTGCGATGCTTGCGGTGCTGCTCTTCGCCTTTGAGCGCAGCGGTGTAAGCGCCGTGCCAGCCTCGCTCGTCATCGGGCTTTCCATGGATCTGACGGCGGGCGGCGGCAGCTTTGTCCACGCGGCGGGCTACGCCCTTGCCGCTACGGTCGTCAGCCTGACACGGCGGGGCAACCGCGTAATGAGCGCGCTGTGGTTCGCGCTGAGCGTGCTCTGCTTTGCGCTGCCGATGGATGCGGGCGCGGGGCTGGTGCTGCTGTATGAGGCTCTGGCAGCCACGCTGCTGTTCCTGCTGATCCCCTCGCGCTTCTTCCGCGGCAAGCATCTGGCGGCAGAGGCTGATACGGACGCAGCGGAGTCGGCAGCGCTGCGCAAAACGGTGTCGGAATCCGCACTGGCGCTGCGGGAGCTGTATGACAGCGTGGCCCGCACGCCGAAACGTACAGAGGAAAATCCCGCCGCGATCTTTGACCGCGCGGCGGAGAAGGCCTGCCGCGGCTGCTCGCTGTGCGGCTTCTGCTGGGAAAAGGAATATAACCGCACTTATACCGCGCTGAATGACGCGACCGCGGCGCTCCTGCAGCGCGGGCAGGGACGCGGAGAGGATTTTCCCCCTTATTTTGCCGACCGGTGCATCCGCTTTCCAAGCTTTCTTTCCGCCGTGAACGAGGAGCTGCACGCGTATCTTCTGCGGCGGCAGTATCGCCAGCGGCTGGCGGAGGATCACGCCAAGGCGGCTTCGCAGTATGCGCAGCTCTCCGAGCTGCTGCAAAGCGCGGCGGACGGCGCGGCACGCCCCGCCGTTTCCCCGCCGCTGCATGCTTACCGGCTGGGTCTTTCGCTGCGCCCCAAGCGCGGCGAGCGCGTAAGCGGCGACAGTGCGAGCCACTTTGAAACGGACAGCGGCGCGCTGTGCCTGCTGCTGTCCGACGGCATGGGCTGCGGCGAGGCGGCCAAGCGGGAGTCCGCCATGGCGGCGCGCCTGCTGGAGCGCTTTCTGCGCGCCGGGATCGACGCGCCGCCCGCGCTCAAAACGCTCAACAGCGCGCTGGCGCTGCGCGCGGAGGAAACTGACAGCTTTACGACCGTCGATCTGCTGCTGCTCTCGCTGCAAACGCTGGAGGGCGAGCTGTACAAATACGGCGCGGCGCCGAGCTACTTAAAGCGCGGCGGAACGGTGCGGCGCGTGACCTGCTCGTGCCTGCCTGCGGGATTGCAGGAAGGTTCTCCCCCGCCGGAGGCAACGCATCTGCACCTTTCCCCCGGATGCTTTTTCGTCATGCTGACCGACGGCACGGCGGATGCGGACGACGACGAGTGGCTGCAGGATCTGCTGGCCGGCTGGGAGGGGAGCGATCCTCAGCAGCTCTCTGCCGCTATTCTGGCTGACTGCGCGGAAAAGCGCGGCGAAACGGACGACGCGCTGTGTCTGGTGCTCTACATCCCAGAGGACAGCGGCGGGGCGCGCGCGGTCTGACCGGCAGAAAATTTTCCATCCATGGTATAGCGCGCCGGAGGGCGGGCATACTGAGGGCAGAATGTTTTCGCCGGGAGGTGCTGGGATTGGTCAGGGGAACATCGCGCAGGGTCATTGTGGTCGAATCGCCGGACACGGAGCTTTTTGAGCAGGCGATCTTCATTGTGCGCAACGACGCCGCAGGCCGGAACGGCGTAACGCAGCAGCGGCTGGTGGACGAGGCCTGCCGCGTGGCGCGCAGCTGCGGACGCACGCAAACGCGCACCAGAGGACTGCTGCTGCGCGGCTCGCCGGCACTATGGTGCGGCGTGGGCGCCGGCGGCATCGCACTCGCGTGGCTGCTCAGCACGCTGATTTGAATCAAAGCCATTTTCTTCTCCTCTATACAAGGGGCGCTGCGGCGATGCCACGTGCGCCCCGATTTTTTTGCGCCGCGCAGGCAGATTTTGATTTACAAACCGTAATCAGAACGCTATACTATAACTTACCGTATTTTGATCTGCGAGGTATTGCCATGAACGCTGACTTTTCCCGCACCCTCGGCCTGCTGCGGCAGGAAAAGGGCATCTCCCAGCGAAAGGCTGCAAAGGAGCTTGGCATTTCGCAGGCGCTGCTATCCCACTACGAAAACGGCATCCGCGAGCCGGGGCTTGCCTTCGTCGCCCGCGCATGCGACTACTATCACGTCTCGGCGGACTATCTGCTCGGGCGCACGCTCTCGCGCGACGGCAGCATGATCGACGCAGAGTCGCTCTACGATGCGAGCGATGAAAAGGGCACGCTCAAGGGCAGCATCGCCGCGACGCTGCAAAAGAAGATGCTTGTGAACACGACGGGCGTCCTCTTTGAGCTGCTGGGCCGGACGAACGACCGCACGCTCATCGCCTCAGCGGGCGGATATCTCGGCGGCGCGCTTTACCAGCTCTACCGCGCGCTGCACCGCGCCTGCGGCGGCAAGGAAAGCTATTTCGGTCTGGACGCAACGGCTCATCAGGCCGGCGCGATCGACGCGCAGATGCGCACGGATTACATCGCCTACGTCTCCTCGCTTGCACGGCTCGACGAAGAGGAAGCGGCCTTCCCCGCAATGGAGGACGAAACGCTGACCGCACTTTATCCGGGACTGATGCAGAGCGTGACGCAGGTGCTGCACACCACGGAGGAAAAGACAAACACCCTGCTTGGCAGGAAATAAGAGGCTTTCCCCTGCGGCAAGGCCCTGCCTGATGGCGAAACGCCCGGACGCGCCATCTGGCGCGCAGCGCCGCCTTGCCGACAACAAACAGGAGCTACGACTATGAACGAGAAGAACATCCGAAATTTTTCCATCATCGCGCACATCGACCACGGCAAATCGACGCTGGCGGACCGGCTGCTGGAAAAGTGCAACGCCGTTTCCGCGCGCGAGATGGAAGACCAGATCCTCGACAACATGGACTTAGAGCGCGAGCGCGGCATCACCATCAAGGCCCGCGCCGTCACGTTCGACTACACCGCCGACGACGGGCAGGTCTACACGCTCAATCTGATCGATACGCCGGGACACGTGGACTTCAACTACGAGGTCTCGCGCTCGCTTGCGGCGTGCGAGGGTGCGCTGCTCGTTGTGGACGCCTCGCAGGGCATTGAGGCGCAGACGCTTGCCAATACCTATCTTGCGATGGAGCATGACCTTGAGATCCGCCCTGTGATCAACAAGATCGACCTGCCCGCCGCCGACCCCAAGCGCGTCAAGCAGGAGATCGAGGACATTTTAGCGATCCCCGCCGAGGATGCGCCGGAGATCTCCGCCAAGCAGGGCATCAACATCGACGCCGTGCTCGAGGACATTGTGCAGAACCTGCCCTGTCCCAAGGGCGATCCGAACGCACCGCTGCGCGCGCTGATCTTTGACAGCTACTACGACAGCTACCGCGGCGTCATCGTTTACATGCGCCTGATGGACGGCACGCTCCGCCCCGGCATGGAGGTCAGGATGATGGCGACGGGCGCGGCGTTCAAGGTGCTCGAGTGCGGATTGATGCGCCCGCTCGGTTTAGAGCCCGCCAAGCAGCTTGAGGCCGGTCAGGTCGGCTACTTCACCGCGAGCATCAAGGATGTACACGAGACGCAGATCGGCGACACGGTCACGGGCGTTGAAAACCCCGCGAGCGAGCCGCTGCCGGGCTACCGCAAGGTGCGCTCGATGGTCTACTGCGGCATTTACACCGAGGACGGCAGCAAATACCCCGACCTGCGCGATGCGCTGGAAAAATTGCAGCTCAACGATGCAAGTCTGACGTTCGAGCCGGAATCGTCCGTCGCGCTGGGCTTTGGCTTCCGCTGCGGTTTCCTCGGGATGCTGCACATGGAGGTCATTCAGGAGAGATTAGAGCGCGAATTTGACCTAGACCTCGTCACGACGCTCCCAAGCGTTATCTACGAGGTCTACAAGACCGACGGCACGATGGTGCGCGTGGACAACCCGCACAACTACCCCGACAACGCGCACATCGAGCATGCCGAGGAGCCGTATGTCAAGGTGACGATCGTCACGCCGCCGGACTACGTCGGCAACATCATGCCGATGTGCCAGGACCGCCGCGGCGAGTTCAAGGACATGCAGTATCTCGACACCTACCTTGTGGAGATGCATTACGAGATGCCTCTCAACGAGATCATCTACGACTTTTTCGACACGCTCAAGGCCAACACCAAAGGCTACGCCTCGCTCGACTATGAGCTTTCCGGCTACCGCCCGAGCGAGCTGGTGAAAGTCGATATCCTGCTCAACGGCGACCAGGTGGACGCGCTCAGCTTTATTGCGCATAAGGACAAGGCCTATGCCCGCGCGCGCAGGCTGTGCGAAAAGCTGAAGGACAACATCCCCCGCCAGCTCTTTGAGGTGCCCATTCAGGCGGCCATCGGCGGGCGCATCATCGCGCGCGAAACGGTGAAGGCCATGCGCAAGGACGTGCTGGCCAAGTGCTACGGCGGCGACATCACACGAAAGAAGAAGCTGCTGGAAAAGCAGAAGGAGGGCAAGAAGAAGATGCGCTCGCTCGGCACCGTGCAGGTGCCGACGGAGGCGTTCCTCGCTGTCCTCAAGCTGGATGAATAAGAAAACCACGATCAGAAAGACAGTAAAGGAGTGCAATCAGATATGCTTTTGGATCATTATGTCAGTGCCATGGACAGCTGGAAAGGGCGCATCGACAGCGAGACCGATTACGACGCGTTTCGCTGGCACCAGTGGGTGCAGCCCATCGACCTGAACGACGGCAGCGCGCCGTTCACCGGCAAGCTCGGCTTTGCTTTCATCGGCTTTTGCAGCGACAAGGGCGTCGCGCGCAACAAGGGCCGCACGGGCACGGCGCTCGCGCCGGACTTTGTGCGCGGACAGATGTCGAGCCTTCCCTGCACGTTCTCGCAGGAGGTCAAGCTCTTTGACGCGGGCGATATCGTCTGCGATGAAATAACGCTTGAGGAGGGTCAGCGTGAGCTGGGCTGCGCGGTGGAGGAGATCCTGCGCCGGAATTTGTTCCCCATCGTGCTCGGCGGCGGCCACGAGACAACGTTCGGCCACTTTCAGGGCCAGCACAATTTCTTAAAGGACAAGGGCAGGACGCCGGAGCTCGGCATCGTCAACTTCGACGCGCACTTTGACCTGCGCCCGTACGACATGGGCAATTCATCCGGCACGATGTTCCGCCAGATCGCAGATCTCTGCCATGCCGAGGGTGCGCCGTACCACTACTTCCCCATCGGCATCCAGCAGCACAGCAACACCGTGAGTCTTTTCAAAAAGGCGGAGGAGCTGGGCGTGGAGTATGTGCTGGCCAAAGAGATCCAGAGCGCGAACATCGAGAGCATTCTCGAACGGCTCGACCAATACCTCTACCAGTGCCATGACGTGTATGTCACGGTCTGCACCGATGTGTTTTCATCCGCGTTCGCGCCGGGCGTGAGCGCGCCGCAGTCGCTGGGTCTTGACCCTGAGGTCATGCTGCCGCTTTTGAAGCACGTGCTGCGCACGCGCAAGGTGAGAGGCTTTGATATCTGCGAGATCTCGCCGCGCTTTGATCAGGACAACACGACCGCCAACCTCGGCGCGGTCATCATTTTCGCGGTGGTCAACACGCTCTGCCGGCTCAATGGGCTCAGCCTGTAACAGGGCGGCTGTATCCGGACACGAAAACGCCCCCGCTCTCAGATGAGAGCGGGGGCGTTCTTTTATAAAGGATCTCCGGATCACTGTTTCGCATTCTTCGACTCTTCGCGCACGGTGCGCTTGAGCTCGATCTGCTCCTTCGCTGCCTTGACGCGGGCTTCGGCCGCCTCTTTTTTGATGGAAAGCTCCGCCAGCATCGCTTCCTTCTTCGCGCCGAGGTACTCCTTGGCCTCGCCGATGGCTTCGTCAAGCTCGATGTCCTTGACCTGCTCCTTCAGCTCCTTCGCGTTCTCCTCGATCGCGGTGTGGAGCTCCTTGCCGAGCGCCTTGGCCGCAGCTTTGACCTCTTCCTGATTCTTCAGCATGGCAGGAGATCTCCTTTCCGAAAAGTTGACAGCTTAGTACATACCGCCCATGTCGCCCATGCCGGCGGGAGCGGCCGGTGCGGGGGGCTCGGGCTTGTCGGCGACGAGCGCTTCGGTCGTCAGCACCATGGCGCTGACGGAGGCAGCGTTCTCGAGCGCGGAGCGCGTGACCTTCGCGGGATCGACGATGCCGGCGCCGATCATGTCGCAGTAAACTTCCTTATAGGCGTCGAAGCCGTAGCCGACCTTGCGGCTGGACTTGATCTTCTCAAGCACGACGCTGCCGTCGATGCCGGCGTTGGCCGCGATCTGACGGACAGGCTCCTGCAGGGCCTTGACGATGATCTGAACACCGGTCTTCTCATCGCCCTCGACCTTGCTGATGAGCTTTTCCACAGCGGGAACGGCATTGACGTAGGCAGTGCCGCCGCCGGCGACGATGCCCTCTTCGACGGCCGCGCGGGTCGCGTTCAGCGCGTCCTCGATGCGCAGCTTCTTTTCCTTCATCTCGGTCTCGGTGGCCGCGCCGACCTTGATGACGGCCACGCCGCCGGCGAGCTTGGCAAGGCGCTCCTGCAGCTTCTCCTTGTCGTAGTCGCTGGTGGTCACGCCGATCTGGGCACGGATCTGCGCCACGCGGTCGGCGATAGCCTTCTTGTCACCGGCGCCATCGACGATGGTGGTGTTCTCCTTGGTGACCTTGATCTGGCGCGCGCGGCCGAGCATGTCGATCGTGGCGCTCTTGAGCTCGTAGCCAAGCTCCTCGGAGATGACCTGACCGCCGGTGAGAATGGCGATATCCTGCAGCATCTCCTTGCGGCGGTCGCCGAAGCCGGGCGCCTTGACGCACACAACGTTCAGCGTGCCGCGCAGGCGGTTGACGATCAGGGTGCTGAGCGCCTCGCCCTCGACATCCTCGGCGATGATGACGAGCTTCTTGCCGCTCTGGACAAGCTGCTCGAGGATCGGCAGGATATCGGAGATGACGGAGATCTTCTTATCGGTGATGAGCAGATACGCGTCGTCGATGACGGCTTCCATCTTCTCGGTATCGGTGACCATGTACGGGGTGATATAGCCGCGGTCGAACATCATGCCCTCGACGACCTCAGAGTAGGTCTCGGCGGTCTTGGACTCTTCGATGGTGATGACGCCATCGGCGCTGACCTTTTCCATGGCCTCGGCGATCAGCTTGCCGATGAACTCGTCGCCGCTGGAGACGGTGCCGACGCGGGCGATATCGTCCGTGCCGTTGACCTTCTGGCTGTTGGCCTTGATGGCTTCCACGGCGGTCTCAACAGCCTTGGCCATGCCCTTCTTCATCACGATGGGGTTCGCGCCGGCGGCGAGGTTCTTCAGGCCCTCGCGGATCATGGCCTGCGCGAGCAGGGTGGCGGTGGTGGTGCCGTCGCCCGCGACGTCGTTGGTCTTGGTGGAGACCTCACGCACGAGCTGAGCGCCCATGTTCTCGAACGGATCGGGCAGCTCGATCTCCTTGGCGATGGTCACGCCGTCGTTGGTGATGAGCGGAGCGCCGAACTTCTTGTCGAGCACGACGTTGCGGCCCTTGGGGCCGAGGGTGACCTTCACGGTATCGGCCAGAGTATTGACGCCGACTTCAAGCGCCTTGCGGGCCTCTTCGCCGGATTTAATGAGCTTAGACATAAGAGTGTACCTCCATTAGAAATTCCGCGGAACGCGAAAATAGTTTAGATTATTTTTGCCGCGACATGTGCGTGGCAAAAATACTTTGACCCAGCCGCCTTGGGCGGCGTCGCCAGTCCGCAGACTGGCGGTGGGGAATCCAAAGGGGGAGCCTGCTCCCTCTTTGCGAGTCTTACTCGACGATGGCCAGAATATCGCTCTGACGGACGACGACGTACTCCTCGTCATCGAGCTTGACCTCGGTGCCGGCATACTTGCTGGTGATGACCTTGTCGCCGGGCTTGACGGTCATCACGACGTCGTGACCGTCCACCATGCCGCCGGGGCCGACGGAAATGACTTCGGCAACGGAGGGCTTCTCCTTGGCGCTGGCGGTCAGGATGATGCCGCCCTTGGTGGTCTCTTCGACCTCGACCATCTTGAGGATGACGCGGTCGGCAAGCGGTGTGAGTTTCATAATGAGTGCCTCCTTGTATATTCTAAAATCTTTAACTGTTTTCAGATCGATTAGCACTCAATATTGCTGAGTGCTAATCAACGGTGCTATCATAGCGCAAGCGCACTCTATTTGCAAGGGGTATTTTGGCAAATTTTCAAAAATTCACAGCTTATTCAAATTCTTTTTTCCCGCATTCCGCGCCGTTGTGTCAAAAGGCGGCGAATGCCAAATGGCATTCGCCGCCTTTGAGGTCGGATCTACCGCGCCGTTGCGTCCGGGTCGCAGCCGGCGGGCGCAAAGAAATTGACTTTCCGATCCGCAAGGCGGATCGTCACGCCCTGCGAATGGAAGCACTCGCCATCAAGGCACGTGACAATATCGCCCTTGACCGGTGTGATCGTCACCGTCTTCGCCTGCGTTACGCGGATGACGTCCTGCGGAAGTTTTTTATAGTTGCCCGCGGAATAATCGCCGAAAAGCGCGGCAAAGCGCAGCTTGGGGATATTGCGCACGAGCACCGTATGCAAAATACCGTCGGTCATGCGGGCCTCGGGCACGGGGGTGGAGCCGCCGCCGTAGTAGCGGCCGTTGCACACGGAAACGAGCGCGAAATCATCCTCGATGGCCTCATCGTCCAGCGTAACGCGCCAGCGCTGGCCGATGCCGCGGAACAAGGCGTTGACCGCCACGCTGACTAAGTAGCTGCCGCGCCCCGAAAGCATCGGCGAAGAGCTGAAATCGTGCACGCTTTCGGCGATGCGCGCATCAATGCCCGTGCAGGCGATCGTCAGGCAGTATTTGCCGTTGCAGTCGATGAGATCGAGCGGTGTGACCGGCCCGTTCCAGAGATTTTCCGCATCGAGGAACAGCGGCACCGCGTCCTTGCCAAAGTTTTTGAGGAAATCATTGCCCGTGCCGATGGGGATGCAGGTCATCGCGGCATTGTCGAAGCCGGCGATGCCGTTGGCGATCTCGTTGAGCGTCCCGTCGCCGCCGCAGGCGTAAAAGCGAACATACTCGCCCGTTTCCGCAATGGCGCGCGTCAGCGCGGTGGCATGGCCGCGTGAATTGGTCAGCATGCAATCCACATCAAGATCGTGCCTTTTTCGCAGCGCCTCCGCCATGGCGTAAACATGCTGACGGCCGTCCTTTTTGCCGGCGGCGGGATTGATGATGAAAATGTGTCTCAAAAGCACTCACTCCTGCTCTCAAAAATGGCATTGCCATACATACTATACCGCAGCGGGCGGGAAAAGAAAATGGACAGAGTGTTAAGAGCGTGTAAAAAAACTGTGGACAGCGCGCAGCAAAAAGGAGACGTTCCCCCTGCGGGAACGTCTCCTTGACGGGATCGATCTTGCGCCGTAAGGCGGGGTGCTCAGAACTTGGGCTTCTGCGCCTTGACCTTCGGCTCCTGACCGTTGCAGACGGCGACAATGTCGTCGGCAACGCTGGTGCAGCAGTTGAGAACGCTCTGCTCGGTGGTGGCGGCCATGTGCGGGGTCATGATGACGTTGTCGAGGTCGAACAGCTCGCGGCTGGACTCCTGGATGGGCTCATGCTCGAACACATCGAGACCGGCCTGGAACAGCGTGCCGTCCTTCAGGCACTCGACAAGCTCGTTCTCCTTGATGAGGGCGCCGCGCGCGCAGTTGATGAAGGAAGCGGTGGGCTTCATCCAGTTGAACTGCTCACGGCCGATGGAGTGCTCGGTGGAGGGGACGACGGGCAGATGCACGGACACGAAGTCGGCCTGCTCCCAGACCTCCTTGGCGGTGGCCTTCAGCTCGCACAGATCGCCGAGCTTGTCCTGCGTCATGTACGGGTCGTAGCCGATGACCTTCATGCCGAAGCCGTACTTGCACTTCTGCATGGCAAGCTGGGAGATACGGCCGCAGCCGATCATGCCGAGCGTCTTGCCGCCGAGCTCATAGGTGTGCTCCATGCCCATACGGACGAGGAAGTTGCCGCTGCGGAACTGACGGTCAACGTAGGTGAAGCGCTTGGCGCACATGAGCATCAGCATGACGGCGTGCTCGGCGACGGCGTTGGCATTGCCGGCGGGCGCGTAGACGACGGTGATGTCCTTGGCGTGGGCGCGGTCCATGTCGATGTTATCGAGGCCGGCGCCCTGCTTGCCGATGACCTTGAGGTTCTTGCAGGTGTCCATCATCTTGGCGGTGATGGGCTCGGTGCGGCACATGATGGCGTCGGGCTGGAACTCGGCAAGCTCCTTGACGTAAGTTTCCTCGTCGTTGTGGCCGCACAGCTTGACCTCGAAATCGTTGGTCTCGAAGATATGGGTCGCAACCTCGTTGAGCTCGATGGTGTAGTAGACTTTGAACTTTGCCATGATAAATGCTCTCCTCTCAAAAAAATAATTGAATTTCTCAATGATCTCATTCAGTTCTTTCATTATACCTTGCACCTTGCACAAAAGCAAGCGAATTCACGAAACTTTTGCAGGAATTGATTCAATTATTTGAAGCGGTCCATTCATTTTTGACAAGCTGCCGTCATGCAGGTCTGACGTTGCACGGAAAACCGCGCATGTCAAGCTGAGGCTGCTTGTCTCCCGCGCCGCCCTTTCGTAAAATGGCAGCATCGGAGGAAACCGGCGCCACGAGAGACTGCGAGTATGAAAGGAGGAATATGATGATGGAGCCCAAGATGACCCCCGATGCCGTTTCCAGTGATGTCCCCGCTCCTGCCGATGCGCCCGCTCCTGTGCGGCGGGCGACGGGGAAATAAAGGGGGGAGACTCTTTTCAAAGAGCCTCCCCCCTTCATGCTTTTTGACCGTCTCGCTCAGGGCGCGTCGCCCTGCATGGGGACGAAGAGCGCGCTTGCCATATCGGTGAGCGTCTGCGCGCTTGCGCCGGAATCGACGCTCAGGCTGTACTCGATGCCCGGAACGATATCAAACCAGATGATCTTGCCCGCGCCGCCCTCGTCGTAGGAGAGCTGCGCCTCGCAGTAGCTCACGCTGCCGCTTGCGGCGGTGGAAAAATCGTCAAGGCCGGAGATATCCACGAGCTCGAGATCGCCCGGCGCGGTACGGTATGTCCAGCGCGCGCCGTTCATCGTGAAGGCGGTCTCCGCCACAGTCGGGCCGTCCTGTGAGAAAACGCTGATGACCACATCCTCCGCGCCGTCAGGCGCGGTGGCCAACTCCTGCCCAAGCCCCTGTGCAAGGATCTCAGCATTTTGCAGGAGCTTTGCATCACTGCTCGAGCTGCTCACGCACCACTGCTGACCCTCATCGGGCAGATACCAGCTCACATAGCCGGTCAGGTTATTGGTGCACATGCGCAACTGCGCGTCCCCCACGGTCCAGCTCAGATCCTGGTCCCACGTCTCATACAGGCCGGAGATATCCTCCGGCTCGGTCGTCCGGCTCACGCGGCAGGTGTACGCAGCGCCGCCAAGCGTATAGTCCGCCTCCACCATATCCGCGCCGTTTTCGCCGGCGTTGAGGGCGGTGAAGGTAATGTCCTCCGCTCCATCGGGCAGCACCATGTTGTACCCCATCGCGCGGATATCCTCGAGCGAGACGTCGCTCCACGGATTCGGGATCTGCGTCTGGCCGCCGTCATCGTTTTCATGGCTGGTGTTCCACGGCTGCCAGATCAGGGCTGCCGCCGCAACGAGACATACGCATGCGGCCATCGCCGCAAAGCGCGGCCAGCTGTTTTTCTTTTTCATGGGTATCTGTGCCTCCTCAAGCATCGTCTGGTCAGCGGAGCGCTGAAAGACTTCAAATTTACGTTCGTTCATAGTGCGATCTCCTCCTTTTGCATCGCTTCGCGCAGGCGGTTCCTTGTGCGGAAGAGCGAGGATTTGATTTTTTCCTCGCTTGCGCCCGTGGCGCGGGCGATCTCGCCCACGCTCTCGCCGTACCAGTAGCGGCGGACGAAGAACACACGGTTTTCCTTCGTCTGCGCGTTCAAAAATGCTTTGATCCACGTCTGGAACTCCGTTTCCTCCGCCGCGCGCTGGGCGTCATCCGCCCCCGCAAGGCACGGCTCCAGCTCGTCGAACGCCTCGGTCAGGGTGCTTGCGCGCTTTTCCGCGCAGTTATAGGTATAGCGGTCGAGCGCAAGGTTGCGCGCGATGCGCGCGAGAAATGCGCGCAGCACGCGCGGCTTCTCCGGCGGTATGGCGTTCCACGCCCGGCTCCACACATCGTTCAGGCACTCCTCCGCGTCGCGTTCGTCCGGCAGGATGCGCCGGATAATGCCGCGGCAGAATGCGCCGTATTTTTGCTCGCTCTGTGCGATGCCTTCCTCCGAACGCGCGAAGAAAAGCTGTACGATCTCACTGTCGTTCAAGACGGTCACCTCTTTTTTCTTTCATGCATGAATGAAGTCCGATCGGTTCGTCTTCACCCTATCAGACGGATAGAATGGAAACGCGGTTGCGCCGGAGCGCACACTTTTTTCAGCATACCACTTTTTTGCTTTGACAGACAGCCCCTGTACGGGTACAATGGAGACAAATCATCTGCATTTTCAGGAGCTGCCATGAAAAAGCATCTTTTTGCGCCGGCGCTCATCGCAGCGCTCGCGCTTTCTCTTTCCGCCTGCGGCGAGACCGCGCCGCAGAGCGGGACGCGCACGGTGTATGCAATGGACACGGTGATGAACCTGACGATTTACGGCGAGAACGCCGCTGCCGCGCTCGAAAGCGCGGAAAAGGAACTGCACACGCTGGACGAAAAGATTCTCTCGCGCACGGCGGAGGGCAGCGAGCTCTATGCGCTCAACGCGTCGAACGGCGAAACGGTCGAATACGGCGCGGATGACGCGCTGCCCGCGCTGATCGAAACGGCGCTGAGGGTCTCCGACGCGACGGACGGTGCGTTCGACCCGACGCTCGCCCCCGTGCTCGACGCCTGGGGCTTTACGAAGGATGAGCGCCGCGTGCCGTCCGCGGACGAGCTTGCAGAGCTGTTGAGCCACACCGGCTGCGGCAAGGTCAAGCTCGAATGCACGGCGGGCGGCTGGGCCGTCACGCTTCTGGACGGCGCGCAGCTTGATCTCGGCGGCATTGCCAAGGGCTACGCGGCGGACCTTCTGCGCGCGCAGCTTGAGGAGGAGGGTGTCACGTCCGCGGCGCTCGACCTCGGCGGAGATGTGTTCGTCATGGGGCAAAAGACCAACGGCAGCGACTGGCGCATCGCCGTCAAGGACCCTGCGGACACGGAGAGCTACCTTGGCGTCGTATCGGCGGCGGATAAGTTCATCGTGACCTCCGGTGTGTACGAGCGCTATTTTGAAGAAAACGGCGTGCGCTACCACCATATCCTCGACCCCAAGACCGGCTGCCCCGCGGAAAGCGGGCTCGTCAGCGTGACCGTGCTGTGCGAGAACGGCGCGTGGGCGGACGCGCTCTCGACGGCGTGCTTCGTCCTTGGCCCCGACGGCGCGCTTGCGCTGCGCGACGATCTTGCCGACCAGGGGACGAATTTCGAACTCATTTTAGTCACCGACGATGGCCGCGTGCTCTACACCGACGGCCTTGCCGACGCCTTCACGCCGAACGACGAAAGCGGGTACACGTATGAAGCGCTCGCCTAAGCTGAAGCCGACGAAGTGGGACGCGCTCGTCGTGCTCGCGGTGCTGCTGCTCGCGCTCGGACTTGGCGCAAGGCCGTATTTCGCGGCGAAAGCGGCGGGCGAGCTGACGGTCAGCGTCGCCATCGACGGTGAGACCGTCGAGCGCTGCGCGCTGAGCGCTTACGAGGGAGGCACGTATCAAAGCCGCGGCTACACGCTGACCGTCGCTGTGGAAAACGGCGCGGTGCGCGTGAGCGAAAGCGACTGCCCGAATCAGGACTGCGTCCACTCCGGTGCGATCTCGCGCGCCGGACAGAGCATCGTGTGTCTGCCCGCCCGCGTGGCCGTCACGCTCGAGGGCGCGTCGTCCGACTACGATCTGATCGCGGGGTGAGGGCATGAAGATCACGACCAGAGAGCTCACGCTCTGCGCGGTGCTGTCCGCGCTGGCGCTGGCGCTATCGTATATGGAATCGTTTTTTCCGCTTACGCTGCTCGTGCCGCTGCCGGGCGTCAAGCTGGGGCTTGCGAACATCGTCACGCTCTACGCGCTCTATGTCCTCGGCTTTCCGAGCGCGCTCTGTATTCTGCTCGTGCGCTGCACGCTCGGCGCGCTGTTCGCGGGGAACGCTTCGGCGCTGCTCTTTTCGCTGCTCGGCGGGCTGTCGGCGCTTCTGGTGATGGCACTTCTGAGCAGGGCGAAAGAGCTCAGCATCTTCGGCGTTTCGATCGCGGGCGCGGCGGCGCACAACTGTGGACAGGTCTGCGCCGCGCTCATCACGCTCGGTTCGACCGCGCCGCTCTACTATCTGCCGTTTTTGCTGCTGGTGTCGCTCTTCACGGGCGCGTTCAGCGGCCTGATCACTGCATGCTTGTTCCGCGCGATGGCGCACACGCCCTACGGAACGAAGGGAGAAAATCAGCATGGATAAAAAGGACGAGATCATCCTCCAGCAGCTCGACGTCATCCGCACGATGACGCAGAACAACCTGAATCGCATGGGAAGCGACTTCTGGGGCGCGCCGCTGACGCCGGACGCTCCGAAGTCCGCCGCCCCGAAACAGGACGCGCCCAAAGCGAACGCGCCGAAGAGCGCGGACGGCGCAAAGCCGAGCAAGTCCGCCGCCTCCACCGGCGCGGACGAGAAAAAGGAGGAGGAAGCGCCGCTTCCCCCGCCCGAAAAGATCGAGGATCTCAAGAAGGAGCTTGACAGCTACATCGGCCTTGGCGAGGTCAAGCGCGAGGTGAACAACCTCATCAACATGGCGACCGTCTTCAAGCGGCGCGAGGAGGCGGGGCTGCCCAACGCGGACTTTTCGCTCCACATGGTCTTTACCGGCAATCCCGGCACAGGCAAGACGATGATCGCGCGGCTGATGGCGCGCGTCTACCGCTCACTCGGCATTCTGTCGAAGGGCCAGCTTGTCGAGGTAGACCGCAGCGGGCTTGTCGCGGGCTACGTCGGCCAGACGGCCATCAAGACGAGCAAGGTCATCGAAAAGGCGCTCGGCGGCGTGCTGTTCATCGACGAGGCCTACGCGCTCAACGGCAAGGGTGACAACGACTTCGGCCAGGAGGCCATCGACACGCTGCTCAAAGCGATGGAAGACCACCGCGACGACCTCGTCGTGATCGTGGCGGGCTACGACGGTCTGATGGAAAAATTCATCCACTCGAACCCCGGCCTTGAGTCCCGCTTCAACCGCTACCTGCACTTTGACGACTATACGCTCGATGAAATGCTCGAAATTTTCAAGATGCAGTGCCGCAAGTCGCAGTACTCCCTCTCCCCCGACGCCGAGCAGGACGTCAAGGACTTCATCTACGACGAGAACGCCGACGGCGTCACGTTCGGCAACGCGCGCGGCGTGCGCAACCTCTTCGAGCAGATCCTGACCGCGCAGGCCAACCGCCTTGCGAAGCTGGAGACATTCACAAAGGACGATCTCATGACCCTCACGCGCGACGACGTCCTCCACGCCCGCGGCATGGAAGACGACGTCACGGTCGAGGAGATTGAGGCAAAGGCGGAGGAAACCAAGGACGGAGCAAAGTAAAAAAAAGAGGAAGGGTGCGACGCTCCCTTCCTCTTTTTGTCAGACCGGTTTTACTTTTCCTCAGCTTTTTCCTTCGGCGCGTCCTTGGGGACGACACGCTTTTCCGGCTCGACACGGCCCTCGTCCACGGCGGCCATATGCTCAAGCAGGCGGACGACCATGTTGGAATAGCCCCACTCGTTATCGTACCACGCGATCAGCTTGACAAAATCATTGTCGAGCATGATACCGGCCGTCTCGTCAAAAATGCAGGGACAGGGATTGGCGATCAGATCCGTGGAGACGACCTGATCGGCGGTATAGCCGATGATGCCCTTCATGTTCGTCTCGCTCGCATGACGGATGGCGTAGCAGATATCGGCATAGGTGGTCTTGACCTTGAGGTGGGCGGTCAGGTCAACGACGGAAACATCCGCCGTGGGAACGCGGAAGCTCATACCGGTCATCTTGCCGTACAGCTCGGGAATGACGCGGCCGACGGCCTTGGCGGCGCCGGTGGAGGAGGGAATGATGTTATTGAGGATGGAGCGGCCGGTGCGCCAGTCGCTGCCGCCGCGGGAATCGACCGCCTTCTGCTTGGCGGTGGCGGCGTGGATGGTGGACATGAGCGACTGCTCGATGCCGAACTCATCGTTGACGACCTTGGCCAGCGGGGCAAGACAGTTGGTGGTGCAGGAGGCATTGGATACGACCTTCATATCCGCATGCAGCTGCATGTGGTTCACGCCCATGACGAATGTGGGCGTGACCTCGTCCTTGGCGGGCGCGGTCAGGATGACCTTCTTCGCGCCGCCCTTGAAGTGGCGGGAGGCCTTCTCGGTGGAATTGTAGGCGCCGGTGGACTCGATGATATACTCTGCGCCGCAGCTCGACCACGGGATCATCGCCGCGTCAGACTCGCTGAACACGCGGATCGTGTGACCGTTGACGATCAGGTTCTGATCCTTATGCTCGACCGTACCGCTGAACTGCCGGAAAACCGAATCGTATTTGATCATATAGACCATGTAATCCAGATCCGCCTTGCGCAGGTTGATGCCGCAAATATCGAACTGCTCCGGATGCTCGACCATAATGCGCAGTACGACGCGACCGATACGGCCGAAGCCGTTGATGCCCACTTTGATAGCCATAGTAATGCTCCTCCACGAAATCATATCGTTTTTATCGCTGCGGCGGGGCATCCCACGCCCCGTCCGTTCACACACATTATATCATGGGAACTTTTTTTGTCTTCCCTTTTGCCGGAAAAAGGTAGCCGAACTTTTCCGGTCAAATATGTGCAAAACAGCCAATAATACAGCAAAACATTTGTTTAACTTCTCCAAATATTCCATACATTTGAAACATTTGAAGCATGCATTCGGACGCAAAAAAGCGGCTCTCCGGATGGAGAGCCGCCGTTCGTCCGCCGCTTTACGCCAGAGCCGCGGTGATGATGGCCATGGAGTAGACCTCCTGCGCATTGCAGCCGCGGGAAAGGTCGTTGATCGGTGCGTTCAGGCCGAGCAGGATCGGGCCGTAGGCATCGAAGCCGCCAAGACGCTGGGCGATCTTATAGCCGATATTGCCGGCGTTGATGTCGGGGAAGATGAAGGTGTTGGCGTGGCCGCCGACGCCGTCGGAGATGTGCTTGGTCTTGGCGACGGTCGGAGAGACCGCCGCGTCGAACTGGAACTCGCCGCCGATCGGGGTGTCGGGCATGAGGGCCTTGGCCTTCTCGCAGG